>JALYLC010000678.1 GCA_030774435.1 Actinomycetota bacterium | reverse complement strand
ACGCCGTCCTCGAGCCAGACGCCCATGCGCCGGAACTTCGCGCGCCGCAGCGTGCGGCGCTGCTCGACGGGCTCGGCCTCGATCGAGTCGAGCGCGACAGCGATCGCATCGCCCAGCAGCCGCGCCGCGCGCTCGTGGTCCTTGTGCGCCCCGCCCGACGGCTCGGCCACCACCGTGTCCACCACGCCCAGCTCGTAGCTGAAACGCGCCGTCGGCTTGAACGCCGCAGCTGCCTTGCGGCGCTGATTGACGTCGCGCCAGAGAATCGTCGCGCAGCCCTCGGGCGAGATGACCGAGTAGATCGAGTGCTCCAGCATCAGCACGCGATCGGCGACGCCGATCGCGAGCGCGCCGCCCGAGCCGCCCTCGCCGATCACGCAGGCCACGCTCGGCACGCGCAGGCGCACCATCTGGAGCATCGACTGGGCGATCGCCGCTGCCTGTCCCGCCTGCTCCGACTCGACGCCTGGATACGCGCCCGGCGTATCGATCATCGTCACGACCGGGAAGCCGAGCCGATCGGCGAGCGCGAACACACGGCGGGCCTTGGCGTAGCCCTGCGGCTGCGCCATGCCGAAGTTGCGGAACGCGCGCTCCTTGAGATCGCGACCCTTCTGGTGGCCGATGATCGCGATCGTGCGACCGCGGAACGAGCCGACGCCCGCGACGATGGCGTGGTCGTCGGTGCCGGCGCGATCGCCGTGCAACTCCACCCATTCGTCGACCAGGTAGTGGGCGTAGTCGAGCGTGTACGGCCGGCCGTCGTCGCGCGCCAGCTGGACTGCATCCCAGATGTCCGACTCGGCCGCGCGCACGGCCAGCCGCCGCCGCAGCCCGCGGAACGGCGTGGGCAGGCGGCTGTTCACGCGGGGCCGCCGTTCGAGTGCGACGGGCCATGGGGGGTCGAGCGTAGGAAGCGCAGTACGCGCGCCACGATGCCCGGCGGCGGCGCGGACTCGGCGCCGACCTCCATCGGCACGAGCGTGCCCCCGGCGCAGAGCCGCAGGATGCGGCCGAGATGATCCTTGAGCTCGGGCCGCTTGATCACCTCGTCGATCAGGCCGTGCTCGAGGCTCGACTCCGAGCGCCCGAAGTCCTCCGGCAGCGTCTCGCGCGTCGTCTCCTGCACCACGCGGGGGCCGGCGAACGAGAGCAGCGCGTCGGGCTCGGCGATCACGAAGTCGCCGAGCGCGGCGAACGATGCGATCACGCCGCCCGTGGTGGGATGGGCGAGCACCGAGACGAACGGCACGCCCGACTCGCGCAGCAGGTCCACGGCGCACACGGTCTTGGCCATCTGCATGAGCGCCAGGACGTTCTCCTGCATGCGCGCGCCCCCCGAAGCCGCGACCGCGACCAGCGGAATTCCCCGCTCGGCCGCCACGTCGCTCGCGCGAGTGAAGACCTCTCCGACGACGCTGCCCATCGACCCGCCCATGAACGCGAAGTCCATGGCGCAGAGCACGCAGGGCATGCCCTCGATTGTGGCGGCGCCGGCGATCATCGCGTCACCCAGGCCGGTCGCGACCTCGGCCTCGCTCAAGCGCTCGGTGTACGGGCGCAGATCGGTGAAGGCGAGCGGGTCGGCGGAGCGCAAGCCCTCCGCGATCGGACGGAAGCTGCCGCGGTCGGCGAGCTGCTCCACGCGCTCCTCGGCACCCACCGGGAAATGGTGGCCGCACACCCTGCAGACGCGCAGCAGCTCGCGCAGCTCGTCCTCGCGATAGTGCGAGTTGCACACGGGGCACGTATTCGGGTGCGGCCGTACGCGGGCAGGCGTCTGCTCGCGCGCCGGCTCGTCGCGCTCCACCTCGACCTGGATGTCTTCGGGCTCCTCGTGGCTGGCCATCGGCGCGCCTCCTAAGCCCTCATATCGCAGTTGGGCCGATGAGGACTCTAGTTGATCGCCGTTGCCGGCATCCGTCCGCGCCTCTAGGATCGTGCCGCATGCCGGCACGCGTGACCTTCACCCACGCTGGCGTGGCCTTCGATGCCGACGGCGCGCTGGCACCGGCCGCGCAGCTCGTGGCCAAGCTCCGGCTCGCAATCGATGCAGGCGCGATCCCGGAAGGCGCGACGCTGCCCTCGATCCGCTCGGGCGCCGCGGAGCTCGGCGTGCACTCCAACACGCTGCGCAAGGTGTATGCCGCGCTCGAGACGCAGGGCTACGCGACCACGCGGCACGGCTCGGGCACGGTCGCGCACGTCCGCGACGCCGCCGGCGCGGTGGCGGTGCGGCGGATCGCCGACGGGGCGCTCGCCAGCGCCCGCGGCGAAGGAG
>JALYLC010000677.1 GCA_030774435.1 Actinomycetota bacterium | reverse complement strand
CGCTCGCGCAGCTCGTGCACGACCGCCGGAGCGGCCGGGTCGATCGCGCCGAGGCGAGGCTCTGCGGCGCCGCCCAGCCGGACGAGCCGCCAACCGCGGGGGACGAACGCGCCCATCAGTACGTCAGCCTGCCGCCCGAGTGGTCGAACGAGGCGCCGGTCGAGAACGTCATGCGATCGCTCGCGAGATACGCGATCAGCTCTGCGACCTCGTCGGCCCGCGCGAGCCGGCCCATCGGCACCCGCGCGAGCATGTAGTCGACGTGCTCCTGCGAGATGTCGCCGAGCATCGGCGTCTCCACCGGCGAGGGCGTGATGCAGTTGACGAGCACGCCCGTCGTGGCGACGTCCTTGCCGATCGCCTTCGTCATGCCGATCACCGCGGCCTTGGCGGCCGAGTAGGCGGCCGCCATCGGGTTGCCCTCCTTGCCCGCGACCGAGGCCAGGTTGACGATGCGGCCGTAGCCGCGCGAGACCATGCCGGGAAGCGCGGCGCGGTTCGCATAGAACACGCCGTCGGCGTTGACCGCGAGCACCCGCTTCCACTCGTCGTCGGACACATCGGTGGTGCGCAGCGAGGCGCCGGCGATGCCGGCTGAGCAGACGAGCACGTCGAGCCCGCCCAATTCGCTCTCGACGCGGGCGACGGCGGCGTCGAGATCGGCCGAGCGCGTGACGTCGCCGGCGATGCCGAGGCCCGCGCCGAGCTCGTCCGCGACGGCCTGTACCCGCGCCGGATCGAGGTCGAGAATCGCGACGCGCCCGCCGCCCGCCTTGATGCGGCGCGCGCCGGCGGCGCCGATTCCACTCGCGCCGCCCGTGATCAGCGCGACGCGCCCCTCGAAGTCCATGCTCGTCATTGGCAGCGTGTATAGCAGCCGCCCGGAGTGAGCGCGCTGTTGCCCGGTGCCCGGCGCGACGTTACCCTCCAGGGCATGGAGCGCATCCTGATGCTGGCCGGCGACGCGGCCGAGGAGCTCGAGGTCTACTACCTGCTCTACCGCCTGCGCGAAGCCGGCTACGAGGTGGATGTCGCGGCGCCACGACGCGGGTTGCTGCGACTCGTGGTGCACGACTTCGAGGACGGCTGGGACACCTACATCGAGCGCCCCGGCCGCAACCTGATGTCCGACATCGCGTTCGCCGACGTCGATCCGGCTCGCTACGCGGGCGTCGTCATCCCGGGTGGCCGCGCGCCGGAGGTGATCCGCACGGACCCCGACGTCGCGCGCATCCTGCGCCATTTCGACGAGCACGACCTGCCGATCGGCACGCTCTGCCACGGGCCCCAGGTCACGGCTGCCCTCGGGCTGCTGCAGGGCCGGCGCTCGACCGCCTTCCCCCCGCTCGCTCCCGACATCGAGCAGGCGGGCGGCACGTTCGAGGACGCGGCCTGCGTGATCGACCGCAACATGGTCTCGAGCCGCGGCTGGGGCGATCTGGCCGAGTTCTCCCAGGGCTTCCTGGGAGTGCTCTCCGGCGTCGCCGCGCGGTGAGCGCCCCGGACCCGCTGCTCGACTACCCGCTCGGGGAGCGGCGGCCCGGCCTCGTCACGACGCCCGCGGGCACGCCGCTCGCAGAGGTCACCCTCGAGGGCCTGCGCTCCGGTCGCGTCACGCCCGACGAGTTGCGCGCAACGCCGGAGACGCTGCTGCGCCAGGCGGCCGTCGCTCGGGCCGCGGGCCGGGAGCAGCTGGCCGAGAACCTCGAGCGCGCGGCCGAGCTGGCCTCGCTGCCGGATGACGAGGTGCTCGCCGTCTACACCGCGCTGCGGCCCCGCCGGGCCACCGCCGCCGAGCTCGACGTGATCGCTCAGCACCTCACTGACGTCGCGGCTCCGCGCTGCGCGGCATTCGTGCGCGAGGCCGCGATGGTGATGGCCGAGCGCGGGCTGCTGCGAGCTCCCGGATGAGCGACGAGCACCGCAGCGAGCGCTTCCGCGTCCGTGCGTCGGCGCCGCTCCGGCGCGAGACGCTGATCCGGCCCGAGCCGTCGCTCGGGCTCGTGGCGATGAACGGCCCCGCAGACCCCGAGCCGTCGCTCCTGATCGAGAACGGGGTCGTCAGCGAGCTCGACGGCAAGCCGCGCGAGCGCTTCGACGCGCTCGACCGCTTCATCGCCGAGCACGGCATCGACCTGGCCGTCGCCCCCGAGGCGATGGCGCTCGCGGATGCGGCGCTCGCACGCCTGCTCGTCGACGTCGACGTGCCGCGCGCCGAACTCGTGCGGCTCGGCCGCGGGCTCACGCCGGCGAAGCTCGCGCGCGTCGCCGGCCTGCTCGACCCCGTCGAGATGATGTTCGCGCTCAAGCGCCTGCGCGCACGGCGCGCGCCGGCCAACCAGGCGCACGTGACCAATCTCAAGGAGAACCCCGCGCTGCTCGCCGCCGACGCGGCCGAGGCGGCGCTGCGCGGCTTCGCCGAATGCGAGACGACCGTCGGCGTCTCCCGCTACGCGCCGCTCAACGCGATGGCGCTGCTCGTGGGCTCGCAGACCGGCCGCTCCGGGGTGATGACGCAGTGCGCGGTCGAGGAGCGGCTCAACCTGCGGCTCGCGATCCAGGGGCTCGTGACCTACGCCGAGACGCTCTCGGTCTACGGCACCGACAAGGCCTTCGAGGACGGCGACGACACGCCCTGGTCGAAGGCGTTCCTCGCCTCGGCGTATGCCAGCCGCGGGGTCAAGGTGCGCTTCACGTCCGGCACCGGATCCGAGGCGCTGATGGGCCACAGCGAGGGCTGCTCGATGCTCGCGCTGGAGGCGCGCTGCCTGAGCCTGGTGCGCGCGTGCGGATCGCAGGGCGTGCAGAACGGCGCCATCTCGTGCGTCGCGCTGACCATGAGCCTGCCGGGCGGCACGCGCGCGATCCTGGCCGAGAACCTGATCGCGGCCTGGCTCGACCTCGAGGTCGCCTCCGGCAACGATGCGATCGCGTCGCACTCCCCCACCCGCCGCACCGCCAAGCTGATGGGCCAGTTCCTCCCGGGCACCGATTTCGTCACCTCCGGCTACAGCGTCATGCCGCGACACGACAACACGTTCGGCGGCGGCAACTACGACGCCGACGACCTCGACGAGTGGATGACATTGCAGCGCGACTGGCAGGTCGACGCGGGCATCGAGCCGGCCACGGAGGACGCCGTGCTGGCCGTGCGCGAGCGCGCCGGCCGCGCGATCCAGGCCGTCTTCGACGAGCTCGGCTTCCCCCCCGTGAGCGACGAGGAGGTGGCGGCCGCGACCACCGGCCACTCGAGCCACGACCTGCCCGACCGCGACCGCGCCGAGGACGTCCTGGCCGCCGACCGCGTGCTGGCCGAGCGCATCACGGCGGCCGATGTGGCCCTGGCGCTGGATCGCCGCGGCTTCAGGGAGGTGGCCGAGCGAGTGGTCGGCATGCAGCGCCAGCGCGTCTCGGCCGACTACTTGCAGACCTCCGCCGTGATCGACGCCGCCGGGGCGGTGCACTCGGCGGTCAACGATCCGAACGACTACCGCGGGCCGGGCACGGGCTACCGCCTGGAGGGCGATCGTTGGGACCTGCTGCAGGCGCTGCCGCATGAGCTCGACCCCGCGACCGTCGGCATCGTCGACGCGGCCGACGGCCCCGGCCTCCTGCGCGAGCTGGGCGCCTCGGCGCGCGGCGGGGCGCCCGACGAGGTCGTCGTCGCTGTCGGGCCGGCCTTCGGCGGCAGCCTGCGCGAGACGATCGGCGGCATCCCGCACGAGGAAGTGCTGCGCCAGATCTGCGCGGGCATCGAGGAGGAGGGCGTGCGCTTCCGCGTGATCCGCGTCGGCCGCACCTCGGACGTGGCCTTCATCGCCCACGACGGCGCCCAGCTGGCCGGCTCCGGCGTCGCGATCGGCCTGCAGTCCAAGGGCACCGCCGTGATCCACCGCGCCGATCTTCAGCCGCTCGACAACCTGGAGCTGTTCGGCATGGCGCCGCTGCTGCGCCCCGACTCCTACCGCCAGATCGGCCGCAACGCGGCGCGCTATGCCAACGGCGGGCGCGCCAGCCCCGTGCCGCTGGTGCTCGACAACTTCGCGCGCGCCAAGCTGATCGTGCGCACGACGCTGCTCCACCGCCGCGAAACCGAAGCAATCGAGCCCGGCGCGCCGGCGATGGACGTGACGCTCGCGTAAGGCGCGCGGTCAGCGCGCAACGCTCGGGGTCAGGCCCGCAACGTTGCGGCTCTGCATATAAAGGGGTCAGACCCCTTTATATGCAGTGGCTGGAGTCCATCGCTCCCATCGTGCGGGTCAGAACCCCTGTTGTGCGCGCGGTCAGCGCAGGCCGGAGCCGATGCTCACCGCCCCGGCGGCAGCAACCGCCAGCAGGAGGAGCTGGTCGTAGCGATGGGCTGGGAGGCGACGGAAGAGCCAGCTGCCGGCCAGGTGGCCGACCAGCACCACCGGGATCAGGGCCGGCAGCCAGATCGCCTCGGCCAGGGCCCGGTGTGGCCCGACGACGGCGAGCACAACGCCGATGCCGACGAAGTCGAGCAGCAGGAAGGCCGCCGAGACCGTGTCACGCACCACGGCGGGCGCCAGGCCGCGCCCGCCGAGCCAGAGGGCGAGCGGCGGGCCGTTCGTCGTCGTCGACGTCGTCAGGACGCCGGCCGAGAAGCCCGCGACGCCGGCGGTCAGCCGTCCGGGCGGCAGCCGCCCGGCGGGAGCGCGACGGAGCAGGCGGTGGGCGACGAGTGCGCACACGATCACGCCGATCGCCACGCGCAGCGCGCCCGCGGGCAGGGTGCGCACGAGCAGCGCACCGATCGGCAGTCCGGGAAGGGCGGCGAGCATCGCGGGCACGAGCCCGTGCCAGTCCACGGCCAGGGCACGCCGCTCACCGGCGAGCACCAGGACGTTCACACACAGGCCGAGGATCAGGAGCAGCGCTACGGCGTGGTCGGGCGCCATGACGGAGTAGAGCGACGGGCCCGCGAGCAGCGCGAAGCCGAAGCCCGTCGCCGCCTGCAGCGCGACCGCGAGCAGCAGTGCGACGACGACGATGGCGAGCCAGCCGGTCACACGGGGGGCGCCCCGCACGAGCAGGGCGCTCCCACGTGCGTCCAGCACCTACTTCTCGACGTGGTTCGCACCCCCGTCGGGCCCCAGCACGAGATCGCGCCGAGGGTCCGGGATGTGATCGAGCGGCACGGGCGCGAGCGCCTCCAGGAACGTGACGCCAGGCTCCGAGTACAACGAGTGCTCGATGCCCCGGTTGACGACCACGACGTCACCTTCCTTGAGCGTCTTCGTCTCTCCGGCGATCGTCATCGTGACCTCGCCGTCGAGGATCACCATGACCTGCTCGGTGTGCTCGTGCGAGTGCAGCGGCACCTGCTTGCCGGGCTCGTACGTGGCCTGGCAGAGGCAGACCTGCTCGCCGCCGATCGCGCGCAGATGGACGCCGGCGTGGAACTCCGTCGCCGGCACGTCGTTCCAGGTGCGGAAGGGGCTGTCGCCCACCTCAGATGCCGATGACGTCGCGGAGCGGCGAGGACGAATCGGCGACACCGATCACGCTGATGTCCTCGTCGAAGATGACCATCTTGCCCTCGCGCCGGGGCGCGTCCGTGCCGGCCGCCCTGGCCTGCAGGGCGCGCAGCACGCGCTCGGGAGTGGCCGGCTGCTGCGGCACCCAGACGCCCACGGCGTCGTGGATCGCCGAGCAGATGGCCGGGCCCTGGGCGTTGTTGGCCATCTCGCCGATGGCCTTGGCGCCGAACGGCCCGTCCTGCGACGGGTTCTCGACGATCACCGAGGTGATCTCCGGGAAGTCCGGCAGCCCGGGCATGAGGTACGCGCCGAACTCGTTGCCGCGGCCCTCGGTGCTCGGGTAATGCGGATAGGACTGCTCCAGCAGCCCGAGGCCGAGGCCCATCATGGCGCCGCCCTCGATCTGGCCCTCCACGAGCGTTGGATTGATGGCACGCCCGACGTCGTAGGCCTGCACCATCCTCAGCACGGTCACGGAGCCGGTCTCGTCGTCCACCTCCACGTCCACCACGCAGGCGGCGTAGGAGATCGCGTGATCGGGGTCGCACTCGCCGGTGTCGGGATCGGGCATCGAATACGCCTTGAGGTGCACCCCGGTGCCCGTGATCAGCTCGCCGAAGCCCCAGGTGGCTGCTGCGGAGACCTCGCCGACGGACATCTTCTTGTCGGGCGAGCCCTTCACGAAGATCACGCCGTCCTCGACGGCGAGGTCGGCCGGGTCGATCTCCATCGCCTGCCCGGCGATCTCGAGCATCTTCTCCTTGGCCTTCTTGGCCGCCTTGAGCACGGCGAGGCCGCCGATGAAGGTGCCGCGCGAGGCGAACGTGCCGGTGCAGAGCGGCGAGGAGTCGGTGTTGGAGACGTCCATGTTGACGGACTCGTACGGCACCCCGAGGGTGTCCGCAACGATCTGCGTGTGCACGGTCTTGGAGCCCTGGCCGAGGTCGACCGTGCCGGCGAACACGTCCACGCGGCCGTCCGGCTTGATCTTGACCCAGGCCTGCGACGGATCGCCGCCCTGGTTCATGCCGGTGGGGTATTCGATCGCGGCGAGGCCGCGTCCACGGTGCTTCATCGCGCGGCCCCCTGGGCATCGCCGAGCTTTGCGCTGGCCGCCTGGTCGCGCAGGTGGTCGGGCAGCCACTCGCCCGAGCGCGGCTCGTTCTTCATGTCCCGGTAGGTCGCCGACAGCGGGTGGCCGACGGCCTCGGCGCAGGCCTGGATCGTGTCGATGGTCGAGGGATCCTCGAGCGGCTTGCGCGTCGGCATGAGATCGCCGGGACGGTTGGCGTTCTTGAGCCGGAACTCCCACGGGTCCATCCCGAGCACCGTCGCGATGCGGGTCATCTGCAACTCGATCGCGAACGATGCCGAGGTCACCCCGAAGCCGCGCATGGCGGTCGTAGGCACGTGGTTCGTCCAGACGACGTAAGCCCGGGTCCGCAGCGCCGGCACCGTGTAGGCGCCCGCGAGATGGAACGAGTGCTTGGTCGCGCCGTAGCTCGAGAAGCGGGTGTAGCCGCCCGCGTCGTGCAAGGTCAGCACCTTGCGGCCGAGGATCCAGCCGTCCTTCGTGACGGCGTCGGCGATCTCGACGTGCCAGGAGGCGCGCACGCTGCCGCAGAGCATCTCCTCCTCCCGCGTGAAGATCCAGCGCACCGGCCTGCGGGCCTTGAGCGCGAGCACCGAAGCGAGTGGCTCGGTGGCGGAGTCGACCTTGCCGCCGAAGCCGCCGCCGACGGTGCCGCCCACGAGCTTGATGCTGCCCGGGGTGCGCTGGAGGTGCTCGGCGAGCACGCCCATCGTGAAGTACATCGCCTGCGTGCAGGTGTGCACCGTCAGCCGGCCGTCGCTCTCGGGGATGACCAGACAGCCCTGGGGCTCGATCGGCGCCTGCTCGATCGCGCTCGGTCGATAGGAGCCCTTGACGATCAGATCGGCCTTCTCGAACGCGGCGTCCACGTCGCCCTTGCTCACCTTGCGGTGGTCGTAGGGGTCGTAGAAGAACACGTTGCCCTTGTCGGTGAGCTGCGGCTGGCCCGGATCGAAGGCCTTGCGGATGTCGAGGAACGGCTCGCGCACCTCGTACTCGACATCGATCAGGGCGAGTGCCTCGATCGCCGTGGCCTCGTCGATGGCCGCGACGCCGCCGATGAGCTGGCCCTTGTAGCGCACCTCGTCCTCGGCCAGGTACGGCTCGTCGGCCGGGACGCCGAGCGCCTCGAGGTGGCCGACGATGTTCTTCGGCATGTCCTTGTGCGTCGCCACCGCGAACACGCCCGGATGCCGTTCGGCCTTCGACGTGTCGATGCTGATGATGCGCGCGCTGTGGTGCGGGGAGCGCAGGCCCTTGCAGGCGAGCATCCCCTGGACCGACCAGTCGGCCACGTATTTCGTCCGCCCGGTGACGTGGGCGACCCCGTCGTAGCGGGGGAGTCGAGCGCCGACGGCCTTCATACCGCACCTGCCTTCGCAACGGATTCGACGGCGGCGATGATCTTCACGTAGCCGGTGCAGCGGCAGATGTGACCCTGCAGCGCCTCCATGATCTGCTCGCGGGAGGCATGCGGCGTCTCGGCCAGGAGCGCGGTCGCGGCCATCATCATGCCCGGCGAGCAGAACCCGCACTGCGCCGCGTAGCCGTCGAAGAACGCCTGCTGGATCGGCGCCAGCTCGACGCCGTCCGAGAGGCCCTCGACGGTCGTCACCGAGGCGCCGTCGATGGCCGCGACGGGCGTGAGGCATGCGCGCCGCGGCTGCCCGTCGACCAGCACGGTGCAGGCGCCGCAGCCGCCCTGCTCACAACCGGCCTTGGGCGACATCACGAAAAGCTCCTCGCGCAGCACGCGCAGGAGCGAGGTGAGGGCATCCGAGCGGATCTCCTGCTCGACGCCGTTGACGATCAGGTGCATTCAGCGTCTCCTCTTCAGCCCAGCTGCCCGAGTGCGCGCTGCACCAGCAGCGGCAGCATTTGCTCTCGATACCAGGCCGACGCCAGTGCGTCGGTCGGCAGATCCAATCCCTCGGCCGCATGCGTCGCGGCGTCCGCAGGCGCGGCTCCGCCGGCCAGGGCCGACTCGACGCCAGGGAGGCGCCGCGCGCGGGCGCCGACGCCCGAGGCGGCGACGCGCACGCCGTCTGCGCTCCGGACCGCGGTCACCGCGAGCATCGTGTAGTGATGCGTATGCGGGCGGTCGAGCCGGGCGTACCCGAATGGCTGGCCGCCCGACACGTCGATCGAGAGCACGAGCCTGCCGGCGCCGCCCTCGAGGAAGGCATCCACATCCTCGCTCCTCTCGCCTCCGGCGCCGACCGAGGTGACTCGGGCGCCGAGCGCGAGCAGCGGTGCCTGCAGATCGCCGCGCGGAGCGGCATCGCCCGCCGTCGCGCAGAGGTTGCCGCCGATCGTGCCGACCGCGCGGATCTCGTGATCGGCGATGTGCTTGGCCGCAGTCGAGAGCGGCTCCGGAGCCTCCGCGAGCTCGCCGACGGGCGTTGCGGCACCGATCCGGACGATGCCGTTCGAGTTGTCGATCCCACTCAGGCCGGCACGGCCGACCATCAGGACGCGCGCCGGGCGCAGCCGGCCGTACGTCAACTCGGGCAGCAGGATCGTTCCGCCGGCCAGCACCGTCACGCCCGCGCCGTCGCCGAACGCGGCGGCGGCCTCGGCCGGCGAGGTCGGCGTCAGGAGTTCCGGGGGTGCGGGCATCTGGCCTCCAAGAGTGACGTCACAGGTAGAGCCGGGCGCCCGCGTTCTCGGGTCCCTGGGGATACAGATCCTCGAGCGGCTTGAGCTCGGGGATGTCGTCGGTGGTGTAGTCGCCGACCGGCCCGTTGATCTCGATCAGGTTCCCGCCCGGGTCGCGCAGGTAGAACTGCACGTTGCCGTCCGCGAGCACGCGCACGCAGTCGGTGAACACCGGGTCGATCACGCCGAGCTCGCGGGCTCGCTGGTAGATCGGGAGGATGTCGTCGACCGTGATGCCGAGATGGTGCCGCTTGGGCGCCTTCTCGTCCTCCGGGAAGATGTGCAGCTGCGTGTCGCCGAAGCGGTACCAGTCGACACGGAAGCCGAAGTTCGGCGCGGGGATGCGCTCGACTCCGAAGAGCTCCTCGTAGAAGCGGCCGGATGCATCCTGATCCGGCGAGGAGACACTGACGTGGTTGATTCGCAGGGCCGGCATCGCCCCCGGATGCTAGAGCGTTCCGCGCCGGAATGCACCCGCGGGCGGATCGCGTTCCGGAGGGCGGAACGGCCCCTGGCGCGGAGCCCGGTGACTAGGATCCCGCAGGACGTGGACACGAGCTTCCCCGACCACGGGCGGGCCGCGCGCGTGCGGGCCACCGGCCCTGCCGTCGACGCGCTCTTCGCCGAGGCGCTCGACGAGCTCGGCGCTCCGGGCCTCGCCTACGGTGTCGCGCTCGACGGCGAGCTCCTGCACTCGGGCGGCTCCGGCGTGCGGGACCTCGAGTCGGGCGCCGCGCCGGACGCGGACACCGCGTTCCGCATCTGCTCCATGACGAAGAGCTTCATCGCGATGGTCGTGCTCTCGCTGCGCGACGAGGGCCGGCTCGACATCGATGCACCGCTCGCCGAGGTCGTGCCCGATCTGCGGGTGCTGGCGGAGGCCGGGCCGGACGCGCCGCCCGTCACGGTGCGCCAGCTCCTGACCATGGACGCCGGCCTGCCGCAGGACGATCCCTGGGCGGATCGGCTGATGGCCGAGGACAACGCGTGGGTGAGCACTGAGGTGTTCGCGCGTGGTGCGACGCGCTCGCGCGCCCCCGGCACGGCCTTCGAGTACTCCAATTACGGCTGGGCGGCGCTCGGCCGCGTGGTCGAGGTCGTCACCGGGCAGCGCCACCAGGACGTCGTGCGCGCGCGGGTGCTCGAGCCGCTCGGACTGGGCTCCACGGTCTGGAGCGCAGGCGACCTCCCGCCGCAGCGGGTCGCGACGGGGTACCGGCCGGCGGACGGCGGCTTCACGGCGGAGGTGCCGCTCGCCGATGGCGGATACTTCTCGGCGCTCGGCGGCCTCTACAGCAGCGTGCGCGACCTGGCGCGCTGGAGCGGCGTGTTCCTGGACGCCGAGCCGCCGCGCGACGCGCCCGAGCGGGCGCCCGTGAGCCGCGCCACGCTGCGGGAGATGTCGCGGGCCCGCAGCGCATTCGCGCCCGGCGTCGAGTGGCCGTCGCTGGCCGAGCCTCCCGGCGTGATCGCCGGCGGCTACGGCTATGGCCTCATGATCTGGCACGAGCGGGACGGCCAGCGCCACGTCGGCCATCCCGGCGGGCTGCCCGGCTTCGGCACGCTGATGCGCTGGGTGCCCGAGCTCGGCCTGAGCGTGATCCTGCTCGTGAACGTCACCTACGCGCTGTGCGAGTGGCCCGTTCGGCGCGCGCTCGAGCTCGTCGCCCGAGAGGCCGCGCTGCCGCGGCGGGCGATCCGGCGCGATCCCGGCCTGCTGGCGGCGCGCGACGCGGTCGACGGCCTCGTCCGGCAGTGGGACGACGACGCGGCGGCACGCCTGTTCACGCCCAACGTCGACCTCGACCGCCCGCTGGCCGAGCGGCGCGACGAGCTGGCCGCGCTGGGCGAGCGCCACGGAGCGCTGGTGCGCGAAGGCGACATCGAAGCCGAGGACGCGCTGCGCGGAAGCTGGCACCTGCGCGGCGAGCGCGGCCATGTCGAGCTCGCGATCACGATGGCGCCCACGGTGCCGCCGCTCGTCGAGACGCTCTCCGTCGAATCCGTCCTGCCACCGGCCGGCCGCCTCGCCGAGCTGGCGACCGCGGCCGCGCGC
>JALYLC010000676.1 GCA_030774435.1 Actinomycetota bacterium | reverse complement strand
GGGCCCGCTCGATCGAGCTGGCGGCAGAGCTTGGTGCGGGCGCCGCGGGCGGGCCGCTGGGCGCCCTCAGCGCCGCCGACGCATCCGCGCCGGCGCGGCGCGAATCGCTCTACGCCGAACTGCTTGAGCACGTCCACCAGCTGGCCGACCAGGCTGGGCGCCATGGGCTCTCGGCGTTGCTCGTGGAGCCGACGCCGCTGCCGCGCGAGATCCCCGCGACGATCGCCGAGACCCAGCAGCTGCTGGCCGACTGCGCAGGCACCGCCGTTCCGCTGCAGCTGGTCATCGACGTCGGGCATGCCCTCTACCGGCCGCTCTACGGCGAGGACGTCACGCTCGAGCAGTGGCTGCGGCCACTGGCACCGCACGTCGGAGTCCTGCACCTGCAGAACCACGACTTCCGCAGCGACGCGCACTGGGGCTGGCCCGACGCGCGCGGCAGCTACGAACCGCAGCAACTCGCCCGCGACGCCGCCGCCTGCGGGCTCGCGGACGTGCCGGTGTTCATCGAGCTGTTCTTCCCGTTCGAGCAGGACGACGCGGAGGTGCTCGCCCGGGTCGAGAGCTCCGTCGCCGCATGCCGCTGACTCGCTCAGACGTCAGCGGAGAGCGTCCAGCGCCTCCCGCAAGGCGCCGGTGAAGAGCAGCGAG
This sequence comes from Actinomycetota bacterium, assembly GCA_030774435.1. Classification (GTDB taxonomy): domain Bacteria; phylum Actinomycetota; class Thermoleophilia; order Gaiellales; family JALYLC01; genus JALYLC01. The sequence goes on along the minus strand of JALYLC010000676.1, from coordinate 2,911 downwards.
TCGCCGTAGACGAGCGCGCGGTAGCCCTGGCTCAGCAGGGCCCGGGCGTCCGCGACGCCCGTGGCCAGCGCTCCGACGGGCTTGCCGGCCGCGGCCGCCGCGGCGAACACCCGCTCGACGGCGGCGGTGTGCCGCGGATTGCCGAACTCCCCGGGCGCACCGAGCGAGGTCGAGAGGTCGAAGTGGCCGATCCAGAGCAGGTCGATGCCCTCGACGGCCGCGATCTCGTGAGCCGCCTCCACGCCGGCGGCCGTCTCGATCTGCGCGATCAGCAGCTGCTCGCGGTTCGCGAGCGCAAGGGCCGCCGCGAGTCCGTCCGGCATGGCGTCCGGGTAGTAGACGCCGACGCCGCGGGTTCCGCCGGGATGGAAGCGCGCGAATTCGACCAGCCGGCGCGCGTCGCCGGCGGATTCCATCTGCGGGACCATCACGCCGAGCGCGCCGAGGTCGAGCACGGGCGACACGAACTGCCTCTCGGCCGCCGGGACGCGAACGAGCGACGTGACGCCCGTGCCGCGCGCGGTTGCGAGCAACTGGCGCATCGTGTCGATGCCCCAGCCAGTGTGCTCCATGTCGAACATGACGAAGTCGGCTCCGGCCGCGCCGGCCAGGCGCGCGACGCCACTCGTGGAGAACTCGAAGCACATGAGCCCGAGGATCGTCTGGCCCGCGGCGAGCTTCGCTCTGAGTGGGTTCCCCGCCATCAGATCGCTGTCATTCCGCCGTCGGCCGCCCACACGGCGCCCGTCACGTACGAGGCCTCGTCGGAGGCGAGGAAGAGCATGACGGCGGCCACCTCCTCGGCCGTGCCCGCGCGGCCGAGCGGGATGGTCGCCAGCAGGTCCTTGTGCGCCTGCTCGTCGACCCAGCTCGTCATCGCGGTGTCGCTGTAGCCGGGGATCACGCCGTTGACGCGGATGCCCGAGCTCGCATAGTCGGCCGCCATCACGCGCACCAGCCCGTACACGCCCGCCTTGCTCGAGCTGTAGGCGTCGTAGCCGGGAGCGCATCCGTACTGCCCGGTCGGTGAGGCGGTGCAGACGACGGTCCCGCGGCCGCCTGCGAGCAATGCGCGCAGCCCGTGCTTGCAGACCAGGAAGATGCCGGTCAGGTTGATGTCGACGGTGCGCTGCCAGACCGCCAGGTCGAGGCGGTCGGCACGGTCGTCCTGGCCCGCGAGCTGCACGCCCGCGTTGGCGACGATCGTGTCGAGGCCGCCGAAGGCCGCCGCCGCCTGCCCCACGGCTGCCTCGACCTGTCCCTCGTCGCGCACGTCGACGGTCAGCGCGAGCGCGGGCGGCCCGCCCTCGAGCTCGGCCGCGACCGCCTCGATCGCGGCCGTGTCGATGTCGAGCAGCCCCACGCTCGCTCCCTCGGCATGAAAGCGACGCGCCGCCGCCCGGCCCATGCCGGATCCGGCGCCGGAGATGACGGCGCGCTTGCCGGCAAGCCGGCCGGGTTGAGTCTCTGCCATCGGGTGCTCCCAGCTCATGTCTCCGGATGATCGTCGGCGCGCGCGATCGAGCCGGCGTCCTGCGCCGGGTCGAAGGCCGTGCACTCGATGCGAACGCCGTACGGCGGCTCCCCCGCCGGAAATCCCGCCGGCCGGCCCCGGCCGCTGGCGAGCGGCGGAAGGGGCATGCCGGGAGGGCCGATGCGGAGGAGCTCGCATTCGACGTCGTCGACGCCGAAGCAGATGTGGTGCAGCCCGTCCCCGTTGGCCTCGAGCCACGCCGCCAGCGGATGGGCGGGGTCGAGCGGCTCCACCAGCTGCAGCCAGGTGTTTCCCAGATCGAGGTACGTCAACCTGACCGGGATCTCCGGAGGCTCGTCCACCGCCGCCACGCGCAGGCCGAGCCGGTCGCGGAAGTGCGCGAGGGCGGACTCGGTGTCCTTGACGGCGACCGCGACATGGTCGAGACGGCGGATCACGTGCTCCCTCCGGTGTCGAAGGCCCGCAGCTTGGCGGCGATCACGCCCTCGACGGCTCTCACCTGCCGGGTGTGCAGCGCGTTCAGGCGGCTGCCCGCGAGCACCGAGCCGATCATCCCCTCGGTGGCCGCGAGATAGGCCTGGCGCAGCTCGCTGTTGACGTTGATCTTCGCGATGCCGGCGGCAATGGCGCGCCGGATCAGCTCGTCCGGGATGCCCGAGGCGCCGTGCAGCGAGAGTGGAGCGCCGAGCTTTGCGCGAATCCCGTCGAGCCGCGCCCAGTCGAGGCAGGGTGGCTCGCGATAGCTGCCGTGGACGTTGCCGATCGAGACCGCGAGGCAATCGGCGGCGGTGCGCCCCATGAAGTCGAGCGCCTCGGCGGGGTCGGTCAGCGCTCCCGCCGCCACGGCCTCGGCGACGTCCTCGTCGCCCGCGATGCCGCCCAGCTCGGCCTCGACCGAGGCTCCGTGCGCCCGAGCCAGCTCGACGGCACCGGCGACGAACTGCACGTTCTGCTCGTACGCGAGCGCGGAGCCGTCGGCCATGACTGCTCCCGCGCCCCCCTCGAGCGCCGCCTCGATCACCGTCAGGTCGTCGCAGTGGTCGAGCTGGACGCAGGCCGCGGCCGGCGCCCGGCGCGCCGCCGCCACCAGCGCGGCGAGCAGCAGCTCGCCCCCGGCGCCCGTGAAGGAGCGTGCGCCGATCAGGACGATCACCCCGGCGCGGGCGACCGTCGCCGCCTGCAGCGCGGCGATCGCGGTCTCGAGGTCGTAACAGCTGAACGCGGCGACAGCGACGCCGTCGCCGCGCGCAGCAAGCAGGTCGGCGAACGGCGTCAGCACGGTGACCCCGTCGCCGGTGAGCGTGGCGCAATCGCTTCGACCACGTCGGCCAGGAGGTCGGGCCCACCGACGTTGCCGGGGAAGACCGCGTAGTCGGTGCCGGTCGACAGCCGCCACAGCGCGACGCCGGTGGCGAT
>JALYLC010000675.1 GCA_030774435.1 Actinomycetota bacterium | reverse complement strand
GCTCATCGCGCGCGTCCGCCGCGCCGGCGCCACAGGCGAGATCCTCGTGCGCGCCGACTCGGGCTTCTGGTCGTACGCCACGATCGGAGCGCTCGAGCGGCTCAAGGTGCGGTACTCGATCGGCGTGACCATGCAAGCACACGTGCGCGCGGCGATCGAGCAGATCCCGGAGGCGGCCTGGCAGCGCCTCGCCGGCTACCCCGCAACGGGCATCGCGGAGATCGCCGAGACGCTGCTGGACGAGCGGCGCCTGGTCGTGCGCCGCACACGGCTTCTCGGCGCGCAGGCGGCGCTCTGGCCCGACTGGCGCCACTTCGCGTTCATCACCGACCGCAGCGAGGCACTCGCGACAGTCGAGGCGGAGCATCGCCAGCACGCGGTCGTCGAACTCGCTATCCGCGACCACAAAGCCGGCCCGCTACGCCACGCGCCAAGCGGTCACTACGCCGCCAACGCCGCCTGGTGCGTGATCGCAGCACTGGCCGCAAACCTCGCGCGCTGGGTCGCGCTGCTGGGCCTCGAACACGCCACCCCGCAAGCCGCGGCGACGCTCCGCCGGCGTCTGCTCGTCGTACCTGGTCGGCTCGTCCGCCACGGCCGCCGCCTCACGCTACGCCTCCCCGCGCGCTGGCCCTGGCAGCGCGCCTGGATCGAATGCCTCACCCGCCTCCGCGCCCTACCCGCGCTCCGCTGAGGCGACACCGCCCCCCCACAACCCAGCTCGTGAACACCCCGCCCCAGCGGGACGGCGCAGCCCGCCCCGGGCGAGGCAGCAAGCGCTCGACGGTCGCCCGCCGGGCTCCGCAACGACGAGCGCGAGCGCTGCCACGCGACCACGCGTGATCCCCACGACCACAAACAGCCCCCACGCCGACCGACGACCCTCAAAGACCTACTGCCGGTGATTGAGGCTTAAGCAGCTCCCCGATCGACTGGTTGTGCAGTTCGTCGCCGCTCATTGCGTAGCCCTCTACGCCGGCCGGCTCGCGCCAGAGCGCGTCGTCGCCTCATAGCGCCTCGAGCTCGATGCCTTGAGAAAGCGCGCAGCTGCTGCCCCAGCGACCACGCCGCCCACCGCCACCGCCCACGAGTTGCGCCGCGCGGCCTCTTCGACATCGGCCAAGATCTTGTCCGCATCGGCCGACTGCAGGTACGCGCCCAGCCGGTCGGCCTGATCGGCGGTGCGATGAGCAGCATCGCCAGCCGAGTGATTGCCCTGTTTGTGCAGCTCATCAGCACCCGCCCGAAGCGCCTGCGCGGACGCGATCACCTGCTGACCGACCTGGCTGGAGCGCTGGTCGATCTGGTCGCGGAGCTTGATCTGTGCGCGATCCGCGGCCTGGCCTGCGGCATCCTGCGCCTGCTGCGCGACCTGCTGCGCCTGCTCCTTCGCCTGCCCACCACCGTGCCCTCGCTGCCTGGCACAGCGCCGTGCTCCGCGGAATAACTCGCGCTCCCCTCATCCTGTTCCTGCGTCACGTCCTCCGCCTTTCTAGTCAGGTCGTGGCCCGCACCAGCAGACCGCGCCTCCGGCCCGAGCGAGGCTCTGGAACGCAAGCGATAGTTACCCGAATTGATCTCCTCAAACCTCATCGCCGCGACTCAGGAAGCTCGCAAGGCGTGCCTCTCAAAACCCCAAAAGCAGAGAACAGCTCACGAAGCGTGCGAAGCGGGGCGTTCTAGGCGTATCTGAGAGCGTGTTGATCCGGGTCTCCCGGGATGCTTGTAGCTGCCAAGCACGCAAGCAATGGGAGGCCCGGATGAATTTTGCCCGGTAACGCGCGGCTCACGGTGCATGTCACCATCACGAGGGCCCCCTACCTACGAGCTGCCCCAAGCGCGTCGGTAGACGCCATACCTCACCCGTTGGAAGCGTGGCGGGCTTGACAAGGTGCCCGCGGCCAGCGCGGCCTTCACCGATGTCCAGAGAAGTGGCTCGCCAGCGAGCTCCTCTGCGGCGCTGTGGATCTCTCTCACCCGCATCGGCCGGCCAGCTTGCTCAACCGCAAGCGTGACATTCTCAAGCACCGGGCTCGCCCTGGCTGGAGCGGAACGGAGCTGCTTCGGATTTGTCGCTGCCTTGGCCAGCAGCTGGCTCTGGATCCCAGCGAGCCGCGGGAGCTCAACCTGGAGTTGAGGGTTCGAGAGTGCCCCGCTTAGTTCCATCGCAGAAATCCCCGCTTACAGCTGGGAAATCACGTTTTTGGATCGGAGCGTCGAGATAGCGGGAACGTGAAGAAACGCGTTCCCGCGCACCGGCGCGCGAACATGGGTGTGCGGCG
>JALYLC010000674.1 GCA_030774435.1 Actinomycetota bacterium | reverse complement strand
ACGTGCTCGCTGCGCGGCAACGCATCGCTCCCTACCTGCGACGGACGCCGCTGTACTCCTACGAGGGCCTCTCTGACGTGCTCGGCACCGACGTCTGGGTCAAGCACGAGAATCATCTGCCGGTCGGCGCCTTCAAGGTGCGGGGCGGCGTGAACCTCGTGGCTCAGCTGTCGGCCGAGGAGCGCGCCCGGGGGGTGGTCACCGCCTCCACGGGCAACCATGGGCAGTCGATCGCCTACGCGGCGCGCCTGTTCGGCGTGCGCGCGATCGTCTGCGTGCCCGAGGGGGCCAATCCCGTAAAGCTGGCGGCGATCCGGGGCCTCGGCGCCGAGATCGTCGTCGGCGGGCGCGACTTCGACGAGGCTCGCGACCGCTGCGCGCAACTCGCTGCCGAGCACGGCCACCGCTACATCCACTCGGGCGACGAGCCGCATCTGATCGCGGGCGTGGCGACGGCGACGCTCGAGCTGCTCGAGGACGAGCCGGGCATCGACGTGATCGTCGTCCCGATCGGCGGCGGCAGCGGCGCGGCGGGCGCCTGCATCGCCGCCAACGCCGTGCGGGCGGGCATCGAGGTGATCGGCGTCCAGTCCGACGCGGCGCCGGCGGCCTACCGCTCGTGGAAGGAGCGCCGCCTGCTCGAGGACCGCATGGAGACCTTCGCGGAGGGCCTCGCGACGCGGGTTGCCTTCGAGCTGCCTCAGCGCATCATGTGGGAGCGCCTCGACGACTTCGTGCTCGTCTCCGACGACGAGATCCGCTCGGCGATCGTGACCATGATCGAGACGACACGCAACCTGGTGGAGGCGGCGGGGGCCGCGCCGCTCGCGGCAGCACTGGGCCTGCGCGAACGCCTCTCCGGCAAGCGGGTCGCGCTCATCTGCAGCGGCGGCAACATCAGCCGCGCGCAGCTCGCCGACGCGCTTGCGGCTGCGTAGCCGAAGCCGTGGCTGCCGACCGCTCGTCCTCCAGGTGGGTCCGCATCCTCGGCGGTGTCGTCGGAGGCATCTACCTCGTGTTCGGCGTGGGCGAGCTGCTCGCCCACCTAGACCATCCGGTCAGTCTCGCGTTCTGGGCGCCCTCGCTGCTGGGCGGCGGGGCACTCGTCCTCTACGGCGTCTTCGGGCGGAGCCGCGCCTCGACCAAGCTCGTGGTCGTGGGCGCCCTGCTCGGCCTGGTGGCGACTGCCTGGACGCTCGTCGTCCCCGTGCTCGCCATCGTGCTCGTCGTGCTCACGTTCAACGGCGCGCAGCGCGGCCCGGCGGCGCCGTGAAGATCACCGGCGTGCGCACGTTCGTGGTCGGCAACCCGACCCCGGGCTATGGCGGCCGCTACTTCATCTTCCTCGAGCTCGAGAGCGACGGCGGCCTCGAGGGTCTGGGCGAGGTCTACGCCGCGACCGTCGCGCCCCAGATCGTCGCCCGCATGGTCGAGGACGTCGTCGCCCGCCATGTCGTGGGGCGGGAGCCCTTCCACGTCGAGGCCACCTGGCGCGACGTGTACTCGTCGGGATACGCGATGCGCCCGGATCCCACGCTCGTGGGCGTGCTTTCGGGCATCGAGATGGCGATGTGGGATCTCGCCGGCAAGGCCGTCGGCAAGCCGGCCTACGAGCTGCTCGGCGGGCGCGTGCGCGAGCGGCTGCGCGCGTACAGCTACCTCTACGCCGAGCCGGGTGACGCGACCGACGTGTACGCCGATCCCGAGCTCGCCGCGCAGCGTGCGGGCGAGTACGCCGCGCTCGGCTTCACGGCGCTCAAGTTCGACCCGGCCGGTCCGTACGCGTCCTTCGACCCCCGGCAGCCGTCGCTGGCGGACCTCGATCGCTGCGAGCGCTACGTCTCTCGGATCCGCGAGGCGGTCGGGTCGCGCTGCGACCTGCTGTTCGGAACGCACGGGCAGTTCACCGTCTCGGGCGCGATCCGGCTGGCGCGGCGGCTGGAGCGGTTCGATCCGCTCTGGTTCGAGGAGCCGACGCCGCCCGAGTCGCCCGACGAGATGGCTCGCGTCGCCCGGGCCACCAGCATCCCGATCGCGACGGGCGAGCGTCTGACGACCAAGTACGAGTTCGCGCGCGTGCTCGAGGCGGGCGCGGCCTCGATCCTGCAGATGAACCTCGGTCGCGTGGGCGGCCTGCTCGAGGCGAAGAAGATCGCCGGCATGGCCGAGTGCCATTACGCCCAGATCGCACCGCACCTCTACTGCGGGCCCGTCGTCGGCGCCGCCAACATCCAGCTCGCGACCTGCACGCCGAACTTCCTGATCCTGGAGGGGATCGGCCGCTGGGACGGGATCCACGCCGACCTGCTGAAGCAGCCGATCCGCTGGGAGGACGGCTACGTCATTCCCCCGACCGCCCCCGGCCTCGGTGTGGAGCTCGACGAGGCCGTTGCGCTGGCGCATCCCTACTGCGAGACCCACCTGCATCTCGAAGCCGTGTCGGGAGAGATCCCAGCACCGCGCGGCGACGCGTGAACGTCGGCTTCGTCGGCCTCGGCAACCTCGGTCGGCAGCTCGCCGCCAGCCTGCTGCGAGCCGGGTTCCCGTTGTGCGTCCACGACCTCGACACCGCGGCCGTCGCCGGCCTCGTCGCTGCAGGCGCGAGCCCGGCCGCATCGCCGCACGCCGTCGCGGAGGCCTCCGACTGCGTGATCACCTGCCTGCCGTCGCCGGGCGCCGTGAGCGATGTCGTCGCAGGCGCCGACGGGGTGATCGAGGGGTTGCGGCGCGGCGGGACCTGGATCGACACGAGCACGAACGACCCGCACGAGCTCGAGCGGCTCGCCGGACTCGCCGCGGAGCGCGGCATCGCGACGCTCGAGTGCCCGGTCACGGGCGGCGTCCACAAGGCGGCGGCCGGCGAGATCACGGTGATCGTCGGCGGCGACGAGGCGGTCTTCGCGGCCCATCGCGCCGTGCTCGCGGCGATGGGCAGGCCGGTCATCCACGTCGGCCCGCTCGGCAAGGCCTCGGTGATCAAGGTCGTCACGAACATGCTCGCGTTCATCCACCTGGTGGCGCTCGGCGAGGCTCTCATGCTCGCGAAGCAGGGCGGCGTCCCGCTCGCGACGGCGCACGAGGTGATCCGCGCGAGCTCGGGTAACTCCTTCGTCCACGAGACCGAGAGCCCGGTGATCCTCAACGGCTCCTACGACATCGGCTTCACGATGGACCTGGCCGTCAAGGACCTGGGTCTCGCGGCGGAGCTGGGACGCGAGCTCGGCGTCCCGCTCGAGCTCGCCGGGCTCGTCGAGGCGACCTTCCTGCGCGCCCGCGAGCAGTACGGCGGCTCGGCCTGGTCCAGCCAGGTCGTGAAGCTGCTGGAGGACGAGCTCGGCGTCGACCTGCGGGCGCCCGGTTTTCCCGCACGCCTCGAGGGAACGCCGATCCGCTAAGACGTCCTAACAGAATGATCGGGGCGTTCGGAGGTCTTAGCGCTCATCGCGCGGCCAGCCACTGCTCGAACCCGGCGGCGACGATCCGCTCGTCATGGACTCCGGCCGCCGCCGGCGAGGCGAGCCAGACGATCGGCGGTCCCATGATCGCGGGGTCGAGCAGCCGTTCGCGGGCCTCGGCGGGCGTGTCGTCCGGGATCATCCCGGTGTCGGTGGCGCCGCCGGGGAGCAGCAGGTTGACCGTCACCGGGCTGTCGGCCAGGTCGGCCGCCATCACCCGCGACAGCGCCTCGACCGCCGCTCCGGACGGGCCGTAGGGCACGAAGCCCCGCCGCGCCATCGTGGTCTCGCTCATCGAGATCATGACGATGCGGCCGCCGCCCTGCTCGAGCATCAGCGGCGCGACCGCGCGCGCCATGAGGAAACAGCCGGTCACCTTGGTCTCGAGCACGTCGCGGAAGCCGTCGGGTGGCACCTCCCAGAAGGGCTGCGGGTCCGACAGGAAGCGCGGGTTGACGGTGCGCATCCCGATGCCCGCGTTGTTGACGAGCAGGTCGATGCCCCCGAGGCGCTCCCACACCTCCGCCACCCCGAGGGCGACGACACCCTCATCGCGGGCGTCGAGCGCCAGGCCGAGGGCGGCCGGGCCGAGGTCGGCGGCCGCCTGCCCGGCGCGCTCCGCGTCACGGCTCGTGATGGCCACGCGCGCTCCCGCGTCCACGAGCGCCTGGGCCATTGCCAGCCCCAGGCCGCTGGTGGCTCCGGTGATCAGGGCGCGGGTGCCGCCCAGCCGGGTCATGCGCTCCGCCCTCTACGGCTGGGCGGCCGGTGGCAGCGGCGTCTCGAGCATCCGCAGGGAGACGTCCCAGAGGAGCTTCGCGGCCGCGGGGTCGACGGCATAGGCGCGCACGCCCGTGCCTCCCTCGAAGTCGTTCGCGACCACGGGCGCCTCGTTGCAGTCCTCGAAGTAGCGGCCGCTCACGCCCGCGAGCTCGGGGGAGGTCGCGAGCAGCACGGACGTCGCGGCTCCCTGCTCCGGCGTTTTGAGGACCATGCCGCCGGTGCCCTCGCCCTTCGACCAGCCGGCGATGACCGCCGGGTCCATGTAGCGCTGGAGGTTGGTCACGATCCCGCCCGGCATCAGCGCGTTGGTGGTGATGCCGTCGTCCGCCCAGCGGCGCGTCGCCTCGACGGCGAGCAGCACGTTGGCCGTCTTGGACTGGCCGTAGGCCAGCCACGGGTCGTAGGCGCGGCGCTCGAAGTGGATGTCCTCGAAGACGACGGGGGAGCGGCGATGCGCGGCCGAGCTCACGGAGACGATGCGGCCCGCGCCGTCCGCGGCCAGCGCGTCGTGCATTCCGAGCGCGAGCGCGAAGTGCCCGAGGTGGTTGGTCGCGAACTGCAGCTCCCAGCCCTCGGGCGTGCGCGTCTCAGGGGACGCCATCACGCCGGCGTTGTTGACGAGCACGTGCAGCGGCCCCGTCCAGGCGGTCACGAAGGCGGCGACCGATGCGCGATCGGCGAGGTCGAGGTGCGCGACGCGCACATCCAAGTTGCCGGTCGTCTCGGCGATCTCGCCGGCCGTGCGGTCGCCGGCGGCGACGTCGCGCACCGCCAGCGTGACCTCGGCGCCCGTGCCCGCCAGGGCCCGCGCGGTCTCGATTCCGATTCCGGACGCGCCGCCCGTGACGATCACGCGGCGGCCCGTGAGGTCGATGTCGCGGGCCACTTCCGCGGCCGTCGTGTCGTGCCCGTAGCTGGTGCTGATGGTCGTCATGCTGTGCCTTCCGTCGTCCTGCTGCGATCTATGCGGAGGAATCCTCCGCTTGTGGGCACCGTAGCGGAGGCGCCCTTCGGTTCCAAGGAATCCGCGGGCGAGTGGACTCGGGGTAGCGCCCTAGAGAAACTGTGGCGCATGACCGCCGGCGCCGATCCGGTGCACGTCGTGAATGGCGATTCCGTCGCGGGAACGCTGGAGCGCTCGGGCGTGGGCGGCTCCGTGATCGTCTGGCGCGACGTCCTCAGCGAAGGCCCGGTGCCGCTCGGCGACCCGGCTGCAGTACGCCGTGCGCGCGCCGAGTTCCTCGCAGCCGCCGGCATGGGGCGCGTAGAGGAGATCCTCGCCGATCTGGAGGCGGCCGACGCGGCCCTCGTGGCCGCGCTGGAGGCAGGCCGCGAGACGGTGCTCTGGTTCGAGCACGACCTGCACGATCAGTTGCAGCTGATCCAGATCCTCGCCCGCATCGCGCACCACCCGGGGCGCGCTGCCGCGCGCCTGATTGCGATCGACAGCCATCCGGGCCATCCGCGCTTCGCGGGCCTCGGCGAGCTCTCAGCAGACGAGCTCGCGGCGCTCTGGCCCAGGCGCGAGCCGATCGGCGGTGAAGCCTTCGCGGCTGCCACGCGCGCGTATGAGGTGTTCCGGCAGGGCGATGCGGGCGCGCTCGCCTCGCTCGCCGCACAACCGC
>JALYLC010000673.1 GCA_030774435.1 Actinomycetota bacterium | reverse complement strand
CCTACTGCGGGCGCGGAGCGGCGGCACGCGCGTGCGGAGCGTGATCTCAGGGGGGAACAACCATCGGCTGCGCTAGCGCTCTACGCCTCACGCGAGCTCGCGCGTCTGCGCGGCGTACCAGTCGAGGCGCATCGCCGTGAACCGCTCCTGCGCCTGCCCGACGAGCGCCGGGTCGTTCCCGGCGACGCCGAGGACGCGGAGCGCGAACGGCTCGAGGTACGTCCCGGGGACGGCGTGCGCCTGCGCGTCGTCGAGCGCCTCCTCGGCGCGGCCGAGCGCGAGGAGGGCGTCGAGCCGGGCGGCGACTCCGTTGACGTAGTTCCAGGTCGGCCAGCGCCACCTCTCCGAGCCGTCCAGCAGCGCGTCGACCCGCTCGAGGTCGCCGCGGATCAGGGCCAGCCGGGCGCGCAGGGCGTCGAGCCACGGCGCGTACCCCTCGAAGCCGAGCGCGGCCTCTTCGGCCTCGAGCCGGGACGCCTCGTCGTCCAGGCCGAGGGCCGCGCACGCCACCGCGCAGGCGAGGAGTGAGCGCGGGTTGTAGACGCAGGGGGTGTCCGCGTTCGCGGCGACCGTCCGCTCGATCCGCTCCTTGCGCTCATGCAGCCGGTCCCACCGGCCTGCGGCCTCGTCGAGGGTGACCAGGTTGCCGAGCGAGTGGATCGCGTGGTGCGGCGTCAGCCGCGCGGCGATCGCCTCGTGCCGGAGCGCGTGCGCCTCCGCCTCGGACATGTGTCCGAGCAGGAGCTCGGCGGTTGCCGCGCCCCAGTGGACGAGGGCGAGGTGGTCGGGATCGGTGAAGCGCCCGGCGAGCGCCAGCCGTCGGCGGTTCCACGCGAAGGCTTCGTGCGGCCGGCCGGCGAGCTGCTCGATGCCGAAGCGCGTCAAGAGGGCGAAGGAGTCGAGCTCGTCATCGCCCAGCTGCCTTGCGATCTCGAGCGCGCGCTCGGCCGCCTCGACGTCGTCGTCGCGCATTCCCTTCGCGACCGACGCGTAGCCGAACCCCCGGCCGTTCGGGTCGGCCAGCTCGAGCGCCTGCGTTATCCAGCCGAGCGCGATCGCGTCGTCCGGCGCCTTCCGCCACATCGCGCCGCGCATCGTCGACTCGAACGCGAGCTCGCCGTACAGCTCGCCGAGCTGCCTCGGGTCCGTCGTAAGCTCAACCGCCTTCTGCATCGCCTCCCAGAAGCCCTCCCCGTCGAACTTGAGCGCGTCGACACGTGCCACGCGGTGCCAAAGCGCGGCGTCGTCCGGCGCCAGCTCGACCGCCCGCTGGAGGAGCCCGAGGGCGTCATCGAGGTCGAACCGCGCGAGCGCCAGCTCGGCTGCCCGCCGCAGCCAGCGGAGCGCCGAGTCGCGCAGCCGCGCGGCGTCCTCGTCGCGGTCGCGCCACGCGAGCTCGGCGATCTCCGGGCGTACGGCCTCGGCGTAGTGGTACGCGAGCGTGCCGGCCTGCCCGTCGTCGGCGTCCTCCGCCTCGAGCCACGCCGCGTACGCCGCGTGCCGGCGGGCGCGCTCCGCCTTCGGCAGCCCAGCGTAGGCGACGTCGCGCGTGAGGGCGTGCTTGAACACGAGCTCCGGCTCGGTCGGCCGGACGAAGCCCCGCTCGACGAGCGTCCGCACCTCGGCGGCCGAGCCGACGAGCGCGGCCAGGCCGGCCGGTGAGAACGAGCGCCCGATCACGGCCGCCGCCTGGAGCGCCTCCTTCGCCTCCGGCGGCAGCAGGTCGATGCGGGCGGCGAGCACGCCCTGCACGGAGTCCGGGATCGCCAGCGATCCGGTCTCGAGCGACCAGCCGCCGTTTCGCCTCGTCAGCAGTCCGCGGTCGAGGAGATCGGAGAGCACCTCTTCGACGAAGAACGGGTTCCCCTCGGCGTGCCGGACGACGAGCTGCCGCGCGGCCGCGGCGAGCGGCGCGGCGAGCGCGCGGTCGACCAGCTCGCCGGCCTCGCCGTCCCTGAGCGGCTCCAGGCTCAGCGGCTCGCCGGGCGGCAGGCCGTCGCAGCC
>JALYLC010000672.1 GCA_030774435.1 Actinomycetota bacterium | reverse complement strand
GGCTGACCGCGTGCTCGAGGGCTCGGCGCGCCAGTTCGACGTCCTCCTCGGCTGGGAAGGAGACGTTGCGAGCGCCGGCCAGCGCGTTACGCGCGATCGTGACGGCACCGCGTACCGTGGTCGGTGGCCACTCCGTGAAGTCGGGCATCGGCGCCTCCTGTGTCGGTGTGGCATGAAAGATCAATTTTGTGATGATTGTAACGTACTTGCCGGCTGGCGGCGGGCCCGTGCGCCGGCTCTCCTCAACCTCGACTGGCTGCCGCGACGTGGTCGTATAGCTGTCTGAAGCGGCACGCGAGGCCGTTCCACGAGTAGCTGTCGCGGACGTGCCGGGCGGCGTTCGCCCCGCGTCGGCTGCGCTCGGTCGGGTCGTTGACCGCTTGCACGATGGCGTCCGTGAGGGCGTCTTCGTCGTCGGGTGGCACGAGCCAGCCGTCCGGCTCGCCGGGCACGACGTTGATGAAGCTCGGCGGCCCGCCGCTGAGCGTGCCGATCACGGGTAGCCCGCAGGCCATCGCCTCGAGGTAGACGAGTCCGAACGGCTCGGCCGTGGACGGGGCGATGAAGCAGTCGGCACACGCCAGGCCACGCGGTAGGTCGTCGTGGCCGCGCCATCCGGCGAAGAACACGCCGCTCACGCCGGTGCGGGTGGCGAAGCTGTGAGGGTGCTCGCCCTCCCATTCGCCCGGCGCCCCGCCCCAGATCACGAGCGGCGCCGGGACGGTCATCCGCGCCCGGGCACGGGCGTATGCGCGGATGAGCAACGGCACGCGCTTGAACCCCAGGAAGCGCCCGACGAACATCAGGACGGGGCGCGACTCGCCGGTGCTCGCGTCGAAGAACGCGTCGACGACCTCGTCCTCGGTGTAGCGGACGCTCCCAGGCGTCCTGCTCGCCTCGTCCCAGCCCTGCGGATCGCGCGCGAGCCATTCGAGCCAGCGCGCGCGCCGCTCCTGATCATCTGATCGCCGGACGGCGAAGCGCTCGACGTCGACGCCGTCTGGGAAGAGATGGACGGTGGTCGGGTCGAGCCCCAGCAGCCGTACGGCCTCGTCGTGCTGATGGGGGGAGATGACAATCGTCGCATCGGCGCAGCGCGCCGCTTCGCCCATGCGCTCGGCCCACCAGCGGGCGTGCGGGCCCTGGCCGATGCCCGGCTCCGCGCGCGCGATCGCGTCGAGCATCTTGAGCTCCGTGCCGTGCAGGTGCGTCACGATCGGGACGCCTGGCAAGACCGTGGCGGCGGCCTCGTGGATCGGCGTGAGGTGGTGCAGGTGGAAGACCCGCGCGCGTCGCAGGGCAGCCGATCCGGCGATCAATCTCACCCAGGCCGCGACCATCCGTTCGCCCTGCTCGGGCGACACCCGAGGGAACGACCGGTCGGGCGCGCCCTCCCGCTCCTCGTACGAGGGGTGCATCGGGAACGGCGCATCCATCGGGTCCGCTCCGCGCTCCCAGCGCGCTACCGCGTCGTCGTAGGCGACGGGCACCGTGTCGATGCCGGCGAAGAACGTCGCCGCGTTGCCGAGCGCGCCCTCGGCGCCCAGGGAGCCACACGCAAGCGTCACATGCCATCCCTGAGTGATCAGTGCGCGCGACAGGTAAGCGGCTACCAGCGCCGATCCGCCGCGGGGGTAGAACAACAGCCCCATCGCAACCGAGTTGTGGTCGCCTGCCAAGCGAGGGAGCCTACCCCCTGCCGTTCGGCGGTGACGGTTCCCTCGCTGTCTGTCTCAGCCCGAGTCGGCCTCGTCCAGCAGGCGCAGCGCCCGCCGGCGGTCCCGCGCCATCCGGGTGATCGACGACAGCTCGTGGCGCACGAGCGGCAGCGACGGGAGCGGACGCAGGACGTAGCGATAGCGAGTCCTGTATCCGTAGCGGCGGTACAGCCGGCCGAAGAAGAAGTGCACACGCGCGAAGTGACGGATCGAGCAAACCAGCACGACCTCGGAGGCCCCTTCGATCGCCCGCACGAGCTCCAGCGAGCGCACCGCGTTCTCGGCCGTGTTGATAGCCCGCGGCTCGCGAATCAAGGCGACGTCGCAGCGCCCCGTCCACTCCTCGGCCATCTGGTCGGCCTCGGCCGGCCCTCCGTCCGATGACCAGCCCGTGAAGATCACCGCCCGCGGTGGCACCTCCGCGGCGAGCTCCTCGGCTCGGCGGACGGCGGCCCGGCAGATCGAGCTGATCCCGTGCCGGCCGTCGTCGCCGAACTCGTGGTAGCCGAGAACCACGATGATGCGATCCGGCGCGCCGGACCGCCGCGTCGACCGTGCCTCGCCCGCCGGCATTCTGACCACCCTGGCCATCAGCCGGAGAGCATTCGCCTGCGAGATGCGACGTCCTCCATGGATTCGCCCGACCTGATCTCGGCACCAATGCCGGACCGAGGAGCGTCCTCGGAGAGAAGGCTAGGATTGTCGAGCGCGCCCGCGGGACGCCAACTGGTGACAATGCGGTGAGGATCCGGTGAACACCCGCGTCCCGCGCTCTGCAGTGATTTCGGCCGGCACTGCGATCGTACCCGGAGCGGGCCTCAGTCTCCCGTCGCGATTCAGGTCAGCTGACCGGCCATTGCCTCGAGCCGCGCCTCGTGGGCGTGGTTGGTCGGACGAGCTTGCCACACGCAAGAGGCCCAGGACGGATGCGGCATACTGCCGGGGTGCTGCTGCTAGGTGTCTCGGCGGTGTGGCGGGCGGGTGGTCGTAGCTGCGACTGTCCTCGCCGGCGCGTGGCTTTCGCAGGCGCAGCCGGCGTCGGCTCATGCTCGTCGAGCGATGCGCTGAGCAGCCCGAAGGTGTGCTCGCCGTCACTGTGAGGTGCAGAATCGCGCGCCGGAGCGTGGTGTCGGCCGCGTTGGGGTTGGCCGTGCTCGTTTCGGCTACCGGCATCGCGCAGTCGCGTTCGGCGCAGTCGAGCGCCAAGGGGCGGCGCGCCCCGCTGCGGGCGGTGCTGTATCTGACTGCGCCGGTACGGCTCGGCCCGTTGGGCGGGAGGCCGGCGCCACCGCTGCTGCTGCATGGTCAGGCAGCGGTCGAGCGGGATCTGGCGGCGCTCGCGTGGGCGCGGGCTGATGCGGCGGTCGTGCCGTGGGCAACGCCGGGATCTGCGGCCGACGCGCGGTTGGCTGCCCTGCTCGCGGCAATCTCCTCGACGCGGGCGCATGTGCGAGTCGCTGCCCTGATCGATCGTCCGCGCGGTACGGCGGCAGCCCAGCTGCGCGCGCTCGTGACCTCGCGGGCGAGATCGCGCGGCTACTTGCGCGTCGGCTCTAAGATCGCCGTCTTCGTAGCCCTCGCCGATCATTCCCGGCGCGGATGTGCGCAGGCGAGCCGCTGGCGAGCAGGGGGACGAGGCCTGTGGCTCGTGCAGGCGACCTTTCCCGGCTACGGCCTCTGCCGCGCGGCGGCCGACGCGTGGTTCCGGGACACGGTCGATACGCGCAGCACGCGTGCAAGCGGGACGTTTCTGATCCGTCCGGGCTTCTGGCCGAGTGGCTCGCGCACGGAGAAGCTGAAGCGCTCGCCGGGCGCCTGGCAACGCTCGATCCAGCGGATGACCGTATCGGGTGAGCCGCTCCAGCTCATCGACTCTCTGAACGACTGGGCGCACGGCACGGCGATCGAGCCGAGCGCAGCCTGGCCGTCGGACAGCGGCTACGGCACCTACCTCGACGACCTGCACGCACACCCGCCAGGTGTCGTGGCGCCTGGCGGGGGAACGCCTGGTGGTGGCGCGTCCGGCGGAACTCCTGGCGGGGGCACGCCCGGCGGAACTCCTGGCGGCGGCACGCCCGGCCCCGAGGCGCCTACGGCCGATGTCGTCACCGCCTCGGGAGTGACGGCACATGAGGCCACCCTGACCAGCGCGGTCTCGGCCGGGTCCGCGAGCGCCACCTGGCACGTCGAGTTCGGCCCCACAATCGCATTCGGCCAGACGACAGCTCCCGTGACGCTCGCAGCGGGCAGTCCTCGCCGCGCGGTCTCCGTCTTTCTTTCCGCTCTGTCCGGCGCGACGACCTACCACGCCCGAATCGTCGTCATCTCCTCCGCCGGCAGCGCCGCGAGTGCGGACTCGGTGTTCACGACGGTTGCAGACAGCCAGACCGTGCGCGTCGCGGCGGCCGGCGACATCGCCTGCGATCCGACGTCGCCCTCGTTCAACGGCGGCGCGGGAACCGCGACCGAGTGTCAGCAGAAGGCAGTCTCGGACGCGATCCTGGCGGGTGCCTATAACGCCGTGCTTCCGCTCGGCGATCTGCAGTATGAAAACGGCACCGCGAGCGCGTTCGCGGCCTCGTATAACCTCAGCTGGGGGCGTTTCGAGGCGATCACCCACCCGGCGATCGGCAATCACGAGTACGGCACTCCCACCCTGGCGTACTTCCAGTATTTCGGTGCTGCAGCTGGCGACCCGGCGACGGGCTACTACTCCTACGAGCTCGGCTCATGGCATGTGATCGTGATCAACTCGAATTGCCTGCTGATCGGTGGCTGCGATACGGGCTCACCACAGGAGACCTGGGTTCGCGCTGATCTGGCTGCACATGCCGCGCGCTGCACGCTCGCGTACTTCCACCATCCAAGATTCTCTTCGGGCCAGGCCGGCGACGCCGTAGCAATGAGCGCGATCTGGAGCGATCTCGTCGGATCCGGCGCCGAGCTGGTGCTCACCGGACACGACCACGAATACGAGCGCTTCGCGCCGCAGGACGCATCGGGAAGGCGCGACGATGCGCACGGCACCCGCGAGTTCGTCGTCGGCACGGGCGGCAGGAACCACATGACGTTCAAAGCGGCGATCAAGCCAAACAGCGAGGTGCGGAACAACACCAGCTTCGGATTCCTCGCCCTCTCCCTGGGGCCTGGCAGCTATGCCTGGAGATTCGTCTCCGTTCCCCCGGGTGGCTTCAGCGACAGCGGCAGCGCATCGTGCCACTGAGCGGCATTTTCAATACCCTTGGCGAGCGACGTCGTCAGCGCTCAGGCGAGGTGGCCTGGCCTCCATCCCACGGCAAGTCCTACGCGCGGCACTGAGGTTCCTTGTGTCGACTCGGTACGCGGCCGGCCTAAACCCAGATTGCGAATTGTCGTCCATCGGAATCGATCTCTGGCGGGTCTGGGAGCGAGCGAGCCGTGCCGTCGAGCAGCCGCGTAGCGCTCCAAGCCTCCGCACCGGCGTCGAGCATGTCATCCACGCCAGCTCGGCTCGAAGCGCTTCTGCCACTGTGCTCGAGCGTGATTCCGGCCTGTGCGAGCACTGAGCGTCGCTCGACCATCCCGGCCCATGTCTTCTTCCGTGCACTCGCAGGCGCGCCCATCATTTCGGCGAATGAAACCTCGGGGTGGATCTCGAAGACCGGGAACGTTGCCAGCGTTAGCCAGCGCTCGACCTCGAAGATTTTCGAGCGAAGCCCGTATGCCTGCTGGCTGATGCCGGCTCCCGTCAGTCTCAGGGAGGTCGCTGTCGCGTCCGCGTGGGTAGGCGCTTCCAGTGCCTCGCGCACGGGTGTGAAGAACACGGAGTCCCGGCGAATACCCAGGAACTCGCTCGCGGCGACATCCGCCTGCCGCCGTCCCGTTTCGGGGAGGCCGATCGGGATGTCGATCGCCGTGAGGCTGCAATCAGGAACAGCGTCGACGAGGCGATCGATCGACGGAAGATGATGCGCCTCAGCCCGGCCGGGCCGCATGGCAACGGCAATCCACCCGGAGCTGCACGCATCGATCCCGACGGCCGTCACCGCGGATATTCTGCCAGCGAGCGAGGCGGGCCGCGAGATGTCCCCTGACGGGACGTCGCGCGGTTCTCGGCGCGCGGCTCCCGCATCCAGCGGTTCCGGTGTGTCCTTGCCGCAGTAGGACGCCGATCGGGCGAGCAAGGGATTGCGAAACGCCACGGCTCCCCGCGCGGCTCCCATTCCGTCGCAAATGAACGAGCTCCGGTGATTGCGGTCCGAGCGTGCCGCTGGGCGCTTTGTTGGCCCGGCCTCGAAACTCCGACACACGATTTAGGAGTCCCAGGAAGAGCGAGATGAGGAGGGATTTCTTGGGGTGTTGCGCCTCCCGGGGCGGCTCCGCCTGGTGCGGTCTTGTGCGGTTTGGCGGCGTACGTTCATGCGGTCGCGACAATGAGTGCGCGCGCGGTGATGCCTTCGAGACGCTGCGGTTGTGGCAGGAGGCGCCACGCTTCATGCTCGTCATCGTCGAGGGCTTGCACCGCGGCGATGCGGCGTGCGTTGCGCGAGCCGAGTTCTTTGCGCAGGCGGAAGGGGTCGGCCACCAGCGAGAAGAGCACCGCCAAGTCGCTGAGGTGACGTTCTGGGCCGAGCCCATGGTCGGATCCTGCCGCCGCGGCTTTGATGACGAGGGCGCCTGCGAGGTCGGGGCAGGGGATCATGGCATCGCGCCCGTCGAGCCGAACCGCGAGCGGCAGGCTGCGCTCGAGCGCGTAGGTGCCGCCGGCGATGGCGACCGTTGTGAGCGAGCCCACGGTGTGCAGGTCGGCCCGCGCGCCGAGGTTGTCGGGCGCGAGCAAGTCGATCGTGACGTTTCCGCGTTTGAAGCGGTGGCCGGATTCGTTCGGGGCTGCGAGCTCGACCTCAAAATCGAGCTCAGAAAGCGTGGTAAGGATCCGAGCAAGAGCCGCTGGGCGCGCTCGTAGGTCGGCGAGCACATCCAGGTCGCGGGTGACGCGCGGCGGGACGCGGCCCTGCTCGAGCGCGCGCAGGAGCACCATCTGTCCGCCGATGAGCGTCCAGTTGTCGGGCTGGCGCTCGGCGAGGTCAAGCAGCGCGCGCCAGAGTTCCCGCTCGGTTCCACCGACTGCGGGCAACTCGATCACTCGGGTTCCCGCCGCCTGAGCAGTGCGCGCCCGGCGCGGACGCTGCGCTCGTCGCCGTCGTCGATGAGGTCGGCGGCGATGAATGCGCGCGGCGCGATGCGCTCTCCCTTTCCGAACGGCCACAGCG
>JALYLC010000671.1 GCA_030774435.1 Actinomycetota bacterium | reverse complement strand
GAACTGGCTCGAGCGGGGCGTCGTCTCGGGCGCGCGCGAGCGATTTGCGGTCCCGATCACGCATGTCGTGGTCGATCTCGAGGCCGAATCGCGCGCTCCGACCGCCTGATGCGCCTACCATAGGGCTGAGCCCGCTCTGCCGGCTCCCCGAAGGACAGGCGAAATCGTGGGAGCGGGAGCACGGGCGTTCCGCAAGCGTCAACTCAGGAAGGGGCTTGATGAGCGCAAAAAAGCGACAGCAGACGATGGCGAAGTTCATGCGGGAGCAGGCGGTCAGGGAGAAACGCATGCTGAAGCGGCAGAGGAAGGAAGAGGCAGCTGCGGCGGCGCGCATCGCCAAGGCAGAAGGCTTGAGCGCGCCCGAGGCCGACGAGGCAACGGAGCCGGTCGAGGCGAACGCGGACCGCAGCTAGACTGCCGAGGTGGCTGCGCGAGCGAAGCGAGGCAAGACCCGCGAGGCCCCGTCGACCGGCGGGCGCCGGAAGGTCTTCGATCAACGGCGAAGGTCGTGCCACTTCTGCAAGGGCAAGATCGTCGAGATCGACTACAAGGACATCGCCCAGATCCGCCGCCATATCTCGGAGCGGGGCAAGATCAAGGGCCGTGGCAACACCGGCACCTGCCGGAGACACCAGAGCCAGCTCGCCGTCGCGATCAAGCGGGCGCGTGAGATGGCACTGCTTCCGTACGTCGGCGATGCGCCGGAGCCGACGCGGTCGCGCTCCCGCCCCGTCGGCTAGCGCAGCTTTACCGGGACCGGCGCGAGAGCGAGATTGCGCCGTGCCAGCGTGGTGATGGCGACCGAGGCCAGCACGCCGAAGACGGCGGCGGTGAGTGCGGTCAGCACGAGCAAGAGCCCGGAGGCGAGTGAGAAGTTGATCGCGATGTCCTTGCCGACTCCGAGCGCGAGCAGGATGGCTGCGGCCGCGCCGGCATTGACCACCGCGCCCCCTGAGGTGATCGGGATCACGCCCGCGGCGGCACCGAGGCAGATCACGGTGAGCGCGGTCTTCGGCGAGAAGGAGAGCCCCATGGCCGTGAGCAGCGCCGCGCTGCCGAAGGCGCGCGTCGACCAGCAGGCGAAGAGGTAGAACCACGCGACGATCGCGTCGCGGCGCCCGCGTCTCGTCGTGTGCCGGGCGACGTGCTCGGTGAGCGTGCGCAACCGGCGGCTCCGGCGCAGCAGCGGGAGTTGCACCACCCGCCCACCGATCACGAGCAGCGTCGAGCAGGCGATGCCGAACACGACCACGATCAGCAGTGGCCCGCGGAGTGCGGCCCCGCTCGTCGCGGTCGCCGAGATCGAGAGCGGGAGCATCGCGATCGCATCGATCATCCCCAGCGAGATGATCGACAGCACGATCGCCTGGAAGCCGATCCGGATGCCCCCGAGCTTGCGCAGGATTCCGACCTTGACCACGTAGTCGAGGCGAAATGGAAGGACGACGCCGCTCGCGGCGGCCGCGCCGACCGAGGCGAGGCAGCGGGCCTGGTCGGGGCACTCCTCGGGGGGGAAGAGCCTGTGCCAACCGCGCGCGCGAAAGAGGAAGCTCGCGAGGTAGGCGACGGAGGCGGAGGCGACCAGCAGAGGCGAAGCGTGGTCGAGCGGCCAGCTCGAGTGGGTCAGGCGGCGCCCGATGAGAACGGAGGCCGCGATCGTGAGGAGCGCGAAGGCCACCCCGGCGATGATGCGGTTCCGCCGGCGCGTCGCGACACGCGGGAGCAGCTGTCGAACCATGATCAGCCGTCCTCCTCGCCTTGCCGCGCGCGCGAAGCGCCGCGTACAACCGTGAATAGTGCCAGTAATTGCCGTGGTCTGCTTACCAGGGCTTCTGCGCGGCCAGCACGGGGAAGGTCCCGTGCGCTGCGAGGATGCCCCGGATGCGCTCGAGGTGGGCGACGGTTCGGTCCGCGAGCCGCCGGCCGTAACGGCTGACCACCTCGGTGTCGCGGAGCCTGTACACGGCGCGCACACGCTCCCACGTCGGCAGCGTGTCGCTGATGATGTCCAGGCACTCGCGGATCCGGAAGCCCTGGCGTGCGAAGATCGCGGGCCAGTCAGTGACCAGCTCGGCGGCGGAGTGATACAGCACGGCTCGGAGCTCGCGGTCCTCGGCGGACGAAACTCGATTGCGCATCGCCAGGTCCGAGAACCCGACGTGCCCACCGGGTCGCACCATCCGGAAGAGCTCGCCGACCAGCCGGCTCTTGTCGGCCTCGGTGACGCAAATGTCGCCGGCGGCCTCCAGGCAGACGATCGCGTCGAACGAGTCGTCGCGGAAGTCGAGCGCCCGGGCGTCGCCACGGCGAACGACCACACGATCGGAAAGGCCACTCTCGGCGATCAACGCGTTCCCCTGATGCACCTGCTCGCGGCTGATGTTGACGCCGGTGATGCTGCAGGCGTGACGGGCGGCCATCCGCAGCGCCGGCGCGGCGAGGCCGCAGCCCACGTCCAGCACGCTCTTGGCGTCGGCCAGCCGCGCCAGCTCGGCGACCAGGTCGGTGTGCGCATCGAGCGCCTCGCTCAGGGTCTCGCCGCCCTGCGGGAAATAGCCGAGGTGGAAGCTGTCGCCGTAGAACAGCCTCCCGTCGTCCGTGATCAGGTCGAAGTAGGCGCCGACGCTCCGAGCGGTTCGCCGTCCGCTGACCATGACGGGCAGGCCCATCGTCGCGGCCGCGCGCAGCTTGCGCGCGCAGCCGGTCAGGCCGGCCTCCTGCCACGTTGACACCATCACCCGTGCAGCCACCTCGGACCTCCCTTTCACATGCGATTAGGCCGAGGCTCGCCGCACCAGGACCTCTCTAGGGCGACAAGCATACGACGGCAGCGGGACTGCGTCGACACCCGGTTGGGTGCTCTACGTGCGTGGCCGGCCTAGAGCTCCTTTCGAAACGACGCACGGGCTGCCTGGCCGCGCTGGGCGGCGCGATGCGTCGTCCTCAGTCGCGCCGATAGCGCTGCTATCGGCGCTCCCTGCGTCCTAGCCTCGCACTCGCCCATCGCGCCCAGGCAGCGCGTGATCATTCCGAAAGGAGCTTGCTCAGTCCCGGGCAGCGCGCCGGGCGGACACGGTCTCGAGCCGGGTGCCCATCAGGACGTAAAACACGAAGTACGCGAGAGTGAGCAGCGCCGTCATCGCGAGCGTGGCGCCGATCGCACGCCCGAGCGAAGCCGAGTCGGCAAGGTGGGTGTGAAGCTGGGCAAGCATGCTGCCGGGCTGCGTGAGGAGATCCCAGCTGTTCCAGCGCTTGACGCGGCCGAGATAGACGCCCGCGCTGACGAGCGCGAGCACGGCGAAGACGCCCAGCCAGCCGACCGGTCCTCCGAAACGGTGCCGCGCTACGGCATGCATCAAGTACAGGGAGACGAAGCCGAGCAGCATGCCGGTCCAGGCAAAGGCCGACACCTCGACGCCGTCGAACCAGAGGGGCGCGGGGGTCGTCGCCGAGAGATGGATGAAATCGGTGACGATGTACGGGGCGTTCGGCAGGAA
>JALYLC010000670.1 GCA_030774435.1 Actinomycetota bacterium | reverse complement strand
ACTAGACCTCGACCGCCACGGCCGGGGCGCCCTGCGGGGCGGCCACGGGGCGGAAGCCTCGCAGGCCGAAGAAGGCGATCACTGCGCCCGTGAGCGCGAGCGCGGAGCCGACCGTCATGGCGGTCGTGACGCCGTCGACGAACGCATGGCTCGCAGCCAGCTGGGCGTTGGCGCCGGCGAGCCTGCCGATCTGGTTGGACTGGCCACCGA
Source organism: Actinomycetota bacterium (assembly GCA_030774435.1). Taxonomy (GTDB): domain Bacteria; phylum Actinomycetota; class Thermoleophilia; order Gaiellales; family JALYLC01; genus JALYLC01. The sequence goes on along the minus strand of JALYLC010000670.1, from coordinate 15,058 downwards.
CGACCAGCGACTCGAGGCGCCCGGTCTGACCCTGCAGGGCCGCCGGGGCGGTGTCCGCCCAGCGCGAGGACGCCACGGTCGCGGCGATCGACCCGAGCACCGCGACGCCGAGCGCGCCGCCGACCTGGCGCGAGGAGTTGACGACGCCCGAGGCGATGCCGGCCCGGGCCGGGTCGACGGATCCCATCGCCACGCCCGTGGTCGTCGGCATCGACATCGCGACGCCCGCGCCCACGAAGACGAACGACGGGAAGATCACCGTCCAGTAGGACGCGTCGATCGAGAGGCGCGTCAGCGACGCGAGCCCGAGCGACATGATCAGCATCCCTCCGGCCATCAGCGGCCGCGGCCCGATCCGGGCGGACAGCTTGCCGGCGATCGGCGCGATGAGAATGACCATGAGCGTCATGGGCAGCGTGCGCACACCCGACTCGACCGCGGAGTAGCCACGCACGTTCTGCATGTAGAGCGTGAGGAAGTAGATGATCCCGAACATCGCGAAGCCGACCAGCGCGATCGACGCCACCGCCACGTCGAACGCGCGACGGCGGAAGAACGAGAGCGGGATCATCGGCTCGGACTGGCGATCCTCCCACCAGATGAACGCGGCGAGCAGCACGGCGGCGGCGACCAGGAAGCCCACGGTCTGCCCCGACTGCCAGCTGTGCGAGTTCGTACGGATCAGCGCCCACACGAGTGAGAACAAGCCTCCGGTGACGAGCACGGTGCCGACGATGTCGAATCCGCGCGCCTTGGGATCCCGCGATTCCTGCACGAACCAGAGCGTTGCGCCGGCGGCGAGCACGCCGATCGGCACGTTGATCCAGAACACGGCCGACCAGTCGACGTGCTCGACCAGGAACCCGCCGAGCAGCGGGCCGATGGCGAGCCCCAGGCCCGAGATGCCGGCCCAGATCCCGATCGCGGTCGGCACCTGGTGGCGGGGGAACGCGGCCACGATGATCGAGAGCGAGAGGGGGTTCATGAGCGCGGCGCCGATTCCCTGCACGGCGCGCGCCGAGATCAGTCCCGTGTCGCTCGTCGAGAGCGCGCAGGCTGCGGATGAGAGCGTGAAGATCGCAAGGCCGACGAGGAAGATCTGCTTACGGCCGAAGCGGTCGCCGAGCTTGCCGCCGAGCAGGATCAACGCAGCGAACGACAGGAAGTAGGCATTGATCGTCCACTCCAGATTCTCCGGCGTGGTCTTGAGCGAGCGCTGGATAGACGGCAGCGCGACGTTCACGACCGTGTTGTCGAGCATGATCATGAAGAGCGCGAAGCACATGGCTGCGAGCGTCCACCACTTGTGGTTCGCCCGCTCGAGTCGGTTGGCGTTCATCCGGTCTCCCCTTGGATCGGTGTGAGAAGTTCGACAAGCGCGTCGAAATGCCGCGGGAAGCTCGCAAGTGCCTCCTCGCCGTCGACGGCGCCCACAAAGCCCGCGGCCAGGCCCAGGCCGAGGAACAACATCGAGACGGAGTCCACGTCGGCGTCGGCGCGGATGCGGCCGTTGGCGCGACCGTCCTCGACGGCCGAGCGCACACCGGCGTGCCAGGCGCTCATCATGTGCGAGAGGCCCGATCGGATCTCGGGCTCGTTCGTGAGCGTCAGCGCGAGGTAGCGCAGGCGCGCGACCTCGGCGACCTTCGGGTCGCCCATCAGGCCGCGCACGTAGCGGAGGTAGGCCGTGAAGAGATCGCCGCCCTCGGCCGTCGCGGCCGCGAAGCGCTCGCCCATGAGACGCGTGCAGTCCTCGAGCACCGCGCCGAAGAGCGCCTGCTTGGAGGCGAAGTGCTTGTAGATCACCGGCTCGGAGCAGCCCGCGGCGGCAGCGATGTCGCTCGTGCCCGTGCCACGGAAGCCGTTGCGCGCGAACAGCACGCGCGCCGCCGCGACGATCGCGGCGCGGCGGTCCTCGGCGCTCAGGCGCTGGCGCGCGGGCGCGTGCTCGTCTGTCCCGGCGATCTCCACCGGGTCAAGATAGCAAACTAGTGAGTGTTCACTAACTCTTCACATTCTGCTCGCCGACGAGCTCCGCGCAGCCGGCCGCAAGGTCGACGTCGACCAGCCACGGCTGGTTGCGCCGCTCGAACCAGCGATCGCAGATGGCCGAGTTCGCGCACAGCGTGCGTCCTGCGCGCGTCGGCTCGCCGCGACCCTCGTGGATGTGACCGAACACCGACAGAGCCGGCTGCCGGAGGTCGATCGCCTCCAGCAGCGCGGTCGACCCGACGTGCTCGCCGGTCGATGTGAGATCGCCGTGGCCGCGCGGGGGCGTATGCGTGAGCAGGACGTCGATGCCGTCGGGAATCGCCTCGAAGTGCTCGGCCAGCTCGTCCTCCCCTCCCGCCATGAACACGCCGCCGCGCCCCCGCGGCGGCCAGTGCGGCACCTTTGCGCCCGGCGGCAGCGGCGGCGAGGGCGGCTGCGGCTCGTCGGCCTTGGGCCGCGCGCTGCGCCGCGGGCACCAGGGCGAGCCGTAGACGCGCGCGCCGGCGACTGTCGCCTCGGCATCGCGGATGTATGTCCAGGGCAGCTTCTCGAACACGCGCCGGTCCCACCACAGGGCGAAGTCGCGGTTGCCCGCGATGCCCACGACGGGCGCACCCGCCTCCGCCGCGATGCGCTCGAGCCAGGGGGCGAGCACCGCCTCCAGCCAGGGCAGCTGCTTCGGCGCCTCCTTCCACCCATACGGGCTCAGGTCGCCCGCGATCACGACGAGGTCGCAGGGAGGCACGACCACGCCCTCGAGCCGGCCATGCAGGTCGGCGAGCGCTGCAACTCGCACGGCCGGGCGCGCTACCTGGCGGGATCAGTCGCCCGCAACCGGGGCCTCTTGCGGCCGCAGCAGCTTGTCCTGCACCTCGCGGGAGAGGCGCACGACGTGGCGCTTGAACTTCAGCTCGTCCTCGCGGATGCCGGCGGCGGCGCCGAGCAGCTGCGCGAGGTGCAGGATCGGCACGTTGAGCGGCCGGCCCGCGTGCTTCTCGGCCTTCTGCTGCCAGGCGTCGAGCGAGAGGTGGCAGAGCGGGCAGGGCGTCACGATCACGTCGGCGCCCGCGTCCCTGGCCTGCGCCAGCGGCTGCACGGCCATGCCGAGCGCCACGTCCTCGCGCGCCAGCACGATGGGGAAGCCGCAGCACTTGACCTTGGCCTCGTAGTCGATCGCCTCGGCCCCGCAGGCCTCGATCAGCCGCTCGAGCGACTGCGGCGAATCGGGATTCTCGAAGCCGAGCAGCTTGGACGGCCGGAGGATCTGGCAGCCGTAGAACGGCGCCACCCGCAGCCCCTCCAGCGAGCGCACCGCGATCTCCTTGAAGCGCTCGTAGCCGTCGCCCTCCGAGACCTCCCAGAGCAGGTGGCGCACGTCCACGCCGCCCGAGTAGGTCGCCGCGCCGACCTCCGCCAGGTTGCGGTTGACGCGCTCGAGCTCATCGCCGTCCTGCTGCAGCTTCTTGTTGGCCTGACGCAGGTTGAGCGTGCAGACGTTGCAGATCGTGAGGATCGTCGGGATCCCGAGCGCCTCGGCCTGGCCGAGGATGCGCGCGTTGAGGTGCAGGTAGTAGTCCGGCTTGGCCTCGTGGATGTCGCCGGCGCCACAGCACGTCATCGACTCCAGCTCGACCAGCTCGACGCCGAGCTTGGCGCACACGGCGCGCGTCGAGGAGTCGAGCTCCTTCTGCGAGAGGCTGGCGAGGCAGCCCGGGTAGTACGCGTAACGCTCCTGCATGGCCGCCCGCCTCAGTCGTGGGAGTTGATCAGGGACGGGTGGTTGGTGCCGAGCCCCTGCTGCTCGCGCGCCTGCGCCTCGAGCAGCTTCCAGAGCCGCTTGACCTCGTCGTTGTTCTTGGCCTTGTGCTTGTGGAGCGGGTTCGGCACCTTGCCCGCGCGCGCCAGTCGCAGCGCGAACGGCACGTCGAGCGTCGCAGCGAGCGGGCCGATCGTCTTCGGCACCAGCTCCGTCTCGTTGAGGAAGCCGCCGCGGCGGGTCGAGTCGATGAACACCTGCGCGTGCGCGACCCCCGGCTCGACGACCGTCCCGACCGGCGCGAACATGTTGGTCTTGGCACCGAACTCGGAGCCCGCGCCGAAGCGGAAGGTCTGCGCGCCGAGCTTGGCGATCGCATCGCGGGGGTCGACGCCCTTCGGGCAGCGCTGGTTGCAGAAGTAGCAGCGCGTGCAATCCCAGATGCCGTGCGCGCCGTTCAGGTCCTTGAGCCGCGCGCGGCGCTCGCCGTCGTCTTCGCGCTGGTCGCCGACGAAGCGCTGCGCCTTGGCCAGCGCCGCCGGCCCCAGGAAGTCGGGATCGGACTCCATCGAGTTGCACTCGGAGACGCAACAGCCGCACATGATGCAGAGCGCCTCCTTGCCGATGTTCGCCTGCTGCACCTGCGGCGCGACGCGGTGCTCCTTGTCGGGATGCTCCTCCGTCTGCAGGAACGGCTTGACGGCTCGGATCTTGGCCCAGAAGGGCTCCATGTCGACGACCAGGTCCTTGATCACCGGCAGGTTGCCCATGGGCGAGATCGTCGGCACGTGACCGGCTTCGACGAGCGGCTTCATCGCGGTCTTGCAGGCCAGCACCGCACCGCCGTCCATGCGCATGCCGCACGAGCCGCAGACGGCCATGCGACAGGACTTGCGATAGGCGAGCGTGCCGTCGCGCTTGTCCTTGACGGCGTCGAGCGCGTCCAGGAGCGTGGCGGTCTCGGGGACGTCGACCGTATAGCTCTCGGTGGTGTGCGAGGCGCCGTCGGGCGAGCGCCGGATCTTGAGGGTGACTTCCATCCGCTGACGCCTTTCAGTAGCTCCGCACCATGGGTTCGAAGCGGGTCACCCTCACAGGCTTGTAGTCGAGCCGCACCTTGCCGCCGTCGCACCACGCGAGCGTGTGCTTCATCCACTTGTCGTCGTCGCGCTCCGGGTGATCCAGGCGCGTGTGGGCGCCCCGCGACTCCTGGCGCGCCAGTGCGCCCGTCACGAGACAATCGGCCATCTCGAGCAGGCTCTCGAGCTCCAGCACCGAGACGAGATCGGTGTTGAAACGGTCGCCGGTGTCATCCACGACGACGTTGACGCCGCGCTCGCGCAGGTCGCCGACGGCGGCCAGGCAGCGCCGCAGGCGCTCGTCGGTGCGGAAGACGCCGGCGTCGTCGTACATGGAGGTCGCCAGCTCCTCGCGCACCTGCCACGGCCGCTCGCCTCCCGTGCGCCCGAAGATCCCGCGGATGCGGGCGTCCGCGTCGCGCACGGCCGTCTCGGCCACGAGCGCTCCATTGCGATTCGCCTTCGCGTCCTGGCCCGCGTGGCTGCCCGCGCGACGTCCGTACGTGATCGTCTCCATCAGCGAGTTGCCGCCCAGGCGGTTGGCGCCGTGCACCGAGACGCATGCGCACTCTCCCGCGGCGTAGAGCCCTGGCAGGATCGTCTGCCCGTCCGAGTCCGTGTCGACGCCGCCCATGTGGTAGTGGGCGCCCGGCCGCACCGGGATCGGCTCGAGGATCGGGTCGACGCCCGCGTAGTCCATGGCGAGCTCGCGCGAGCCGGGCAGTCGCGTGAGGATCTTCTTGGCACCGAGGTGGGTGAGGTCGAGCAGGACGCAGCCGTCGACGCCGCGGCCTTCCTCGATCTCGCGCGTCTCCGCGCGGGACACCACGTCGCGCGACGCGAGCTCCATCGCGTTCGGGGCCGCGAGCGCCATGAAGCGCTCGCCCTCCGAGTTGCGCAGGTAGGCGCCCTCACCGCGGCAGCCCTCGGTGATCAGCACGCCGTTCGACTTCAGCGTCGTCGGGTGGAACTGCATGAACTCCATGTCCTTCAGCGGCACGCCCGCGCGCCAGGCCATCGACATGCCGTCGCCCGTGCAGGCGTAGGCGTTGGTCGTCCCGTAGTACATGCGCCCGACGCCGCCGGTTGCGAGGATCGTGTTGTGGGCCGAGATCCCGTGCACGCCGCCCGAGACGATGTCCCAGGCCAGCACGCCGGCGCAACGGCCGCCGTCGACCACCAGGTCGAGCGCGAAGAACTCCTCGTAGACGGGCACGTCGTACTTCAGGAGCTGCTCGTAGAGCACGTGGATCAGGACGTGCCCCGTGATGTCGGCGGAGTACACGGTGCGCGGCGAGCCCGCGGCGCCGAACGGGCGCTGCGCGATGCGGCCGTCCGCGAAGCGCGAGAACACGGCACCCATGTGTTCGAGCTCGTAGATGTCGCCCGGCGCCTCGGTGCACATGATCTCGATCGCATCCTGGTCGCCCAGGTAGTCCGAGCCCTTGACGGTGTCGAACGTGTGCGTTTCGGGGCTGTCGTCCGCCGCGTTGCCGAGCGCGGCGTTGATGCCGCCCTCCGCGGAGCCCGAGTGGGAGCGCGTCGGATGCAGCTTGGAGACGATCGCGACGTCGGCGCCGGCGCGCTTGGCCTCGATGGCAGCGCGCATGCCCGCAAGGCCCGCACCCACCACCACGACGTCATGCCGAAGCAAAGATCCTCCAGGAGTACCGAGGGCAGAAGGGCGCAACTGCGCCGCTCTGGATCATAGAGGTAGCCTGTCCGCGCCATGACCGACGGACTGGAGACTGCGGCGCCGCAGATCACGGCAGCAGCTCCGGCGCCGGTGCGCGTGCGCGCGCTGGCCGGGCTGATCGACCTGATCCCCAGCGGACTGCTGGTCTGGCTGCCGTACGAGGTCTACCCGAAGCACGGCGTCCTGCTCGGCCTGATCGCCCTGGTCGCGGGCTTCACCTGGCTCGAGTCGAGTGGCGGGCAGACGCCAGGCAAGCGCCTGCTGGGCCTCGAGGTGCGCTACCTCGACGGCACGCCGTGCGACCTCCGCGCGGCCCTCGTGCGCACCCTGTTCCGCTTCGTGGACGCATTCCCGGGCATCTACCTGATCGGCGGATTCGCGATCGCGGGCACCAGGCGGCGGCAGCGGATCGGCGACCAGGCGGCCGGCACGTCCGTGTACCGAAGGTCTGAATTGTTGTGAAGGACGACTGAACAGCACGGCCTCGGACCGGCCGGGCCTCGGGTATCGTCCTCGATTGATGGCGATTCGGACTGGCGGATCTGCGTGACCGGCGCCGAGTTCGTGCACGCCTCGGTTGCTCCGACAGAGCACGCCGGGCTGCGCGCGTGGGTCGATGAGTGGACCGGCGTGTTCGAGCCGGATCGCGTGCACTGGTGCGACGGCTCCCACGGCGAGCACGACGGGCTGTGCACGAGCCTCGTCGCCGCCGGCACGTTCACGCGGCTGGACGACGAGCTCCGGCCCAACTCCTACGTGGCGCGCTCCGACCCGGGTGACGTCGCCCGCGTCGAGGACCGGACGTTCATCTGCAGTGTCAGCCGCGACGACGCCGGCCCGACCAACAACTGGCGCGACCCCGTCGAGATGCGCGCCGAGCTGCACGGCCTCTTCGCCGGCGCCATGCGCGGGCGCACGCTCTACGTCGTGCCGTTCTCGATGGGCCCGCTCGGCTCGGCGAGCGCGCACATCGGCGTGCAGGTGACCGACTCGGCCTACGTGGCCGTCTCGATGCGGGCCATGACGCGCATGGGCGCCCACGCGCTGGAACAGCTGGGCGACGACGGCGAGTTCGTGCCCTGCGTGCACTCGCTGGGCGCGCCACTCGCGCCAGGCGAGGCCGACGTGCCCTGGCCCTGCAACCACAACAAGGTGATCGCGCACTTCCCCGAGACGCATGAGATCTGGTCGTTCGGCTCCGGCTACGGGGGCAACGCCCTGCTCGGCAAGAAGTGCTTCGCCCTGCGCATCGCCTCGGTCATGGCGCGCGACCAGGGCTGGCTGGCCGAGCACATGCTGATCCTCAAGCTGACCGCCCCCTCGGGCGTCGTGCACTTCGTCGCGGGAGCGTTCCCGTCGGCCTGCGGCAAGACGAATCTCGCGATGCTCGTGCCGACGGTGCCGGGCTGGACGGTCGAGACCGTCGGCGACGACATCGCCTGGATGCACTTCGGCGAGGACGGGCGGCTGTGGGCGATCAACCCCGAGGCCGGCTTCTTCGGCGTGGCGCCCGGCACCGGCTTCCGCACCAATCCGAACGCGATGGCCACGCTCTGGGGCAACACCGTGTTCACGAACACGGCACTGACTCCGGGGGGCGATGCGTGGTGGGAGGGCATGACGCCCGAGCCCCCGGCCGAGCTCACCGATTGGCACGGCGAGCCCTGGACGCCTGGCAGTGGCAAGCCCGCCGCGCACCCCAACGCCCGCTTCACCGTGCCCGCCGCGCAGTGCCCGTCGATCGCCCCCGAGTGGGAGGACCCGGCCGGCGTGCCGATCTCGGCGATCCTCTTCGGCGGGCGCCGTGCCGCCACGGTGCCGCTCGTGTACGAGGCGCGATCGTGGGAGCACGGGGTCTTCCTGGGCGCCACGATGGCTTCCGAGACGACGGCCGCGGCCGCCGGCGCCGTCGGCAAGCTCCGCCGCGATCCGTTCGCGATGCTGCCCTTCTGCGGGTACCACATGGGCGACTACTTCGCCCACTGGCTGGCGATCGGCGCCGCGGCAGACAAGACCAGGCTGCCGCGCATCTTCCAGGTCAACTGGTTTCGCAAGGATGCAGGCAATCGCTACCTGTGGCCCGGCTTCGGTGAGAACAGCCGCGTGCTCGCCTGGATCGCGGAGCGCTGCGAGGGCACGGCCGGCGCCAGGGAGACGGCGATCGGGCTCGTGCCGGCGCCCGGTGCGTTGCCGGTCGAGGGCCTGGCGCTCGCGCCCGCGGATCTCGAGGCGCTGCTGGCCGTCGACGTGCCCGGCTGGGAGGCCGAGCTGCCGCGCCTGGCCGAGCACCTGGCAACGTTCGGCGATCGCCTGCCGGCCGAGCTCGCAGCCCAGCTCGAGGACCTGCGCGAGCGGCTGCAACACCCTTGATGGGGGCTGCCCGGATAACGATCATCTAGCCTGGCGCGCATGCCTCATCGCGTCACATTGATCCCCGGCGACGGGATCGGCCCCGAGCTCTCCGATGCCACCACGCGAGTGCTCGAGGCCACGGGAATCGAGTTCGACTGGGACGTGCGCGAGGCTGGAGCCGACGTCATGGCCAAGCACGGCGGCAATCCACTGCCGGATTCCGTGATCGAGTCGATCGCCAAGACGGGCGTCGCGATCAAGGGGCCCATCACGACGCCGGTCGGCACGGGCTTCCGCTCGGTCAACGTCGCGCTGCGCAAGGCGCTCGACCTGTTCGCGCAGGTGCGGCCGTGCAAGAGCTACGCCGGCGTGCGCTCGCGCTACGCGGACGTCGACCTCGTGATCGTGCGCGAGAACACCGAGGATCTCTACGCCGGCATCGAGTTCGAGGAGGGCACGGACAACTGCGCCGTGCTGCGCGAGACGATCCAGAAGCTCTCGGGCGCGGTGATCCGCGAGGACGCGGGCATCTCGATCAAGCCGATCTCGATCGCCGGGACGCGGCGCGTCGTGCAGTTCGCACTCGACTACGCGCGCCGCGAGGGACGCCGCAAGGTCACGGTCGTCCACAAGGCCAACATCATGAAGCACACCGACGGCCTCTGGCTGCGGGTCGCCCGCGAGGTCGCCGAGGGCTACCGCGACATCGAGTTCGAGGATCGCATCGTCGACAACATGTGCATGCAGCTCGTGCAGAAGCCCGAGCTGTACGACGTCATGGTGCTCCCGAACCTGTACGGCGACATCGTCTCCGACCTCGCCGCCGGCCTGGTCGGCGGCCTCGGCGTCGCGCCCGGCGCCAACTACGGCCGAGAGGTCGCGCTGTTCGAGCCGACGCACGGCTCCGCGCCGAAGTACGCCGGGCAGAACAAGGCCAATCCGACGGCGATGATGCTCTCGGGCGTGCTCATGCTGCGCCACCTCGGCGAGCGCGACGCCGCCGACCGCATGGAAGGCGCCATCGCGGCGGTGATCGCCGAGGGCGTCAACGTCACGTACGACCTCAAGCCGCGGCCGGACGACCCCACCGCGGTGGGCACGTCGCAGTTCGCCGACGCGGTCATCGCCGAACTCGACAAGTAGTGCTTTGAGCCGGCGGGCGGCGCTGGCGGTCGGAGCGTTCCTCGCGGCGGCCTGGCTGCTCGGCCTGGGCACGCTGCTGCCGTCGTCCAACCGCTGGTTCCTCGTGCTGCTGGCGCCCGCGCTCGTCTACCGGCGCGGCTGGGCCTACGTCTGCTGGTTCGGCCCGTTCGCGCTCGCGGCGCTCGCGTACGAGTGGGCGCGGACGTTCGCGCATCGCGTCAACCCCGATCCCTTCTACCGGCCGCAGATCGACGTGGACAAGGTGATCGGCCTCGGCCGCGTGCCGAGCGTGCGCCTGCAGGGCTGGCTCTACGACGGCACGCCCGGCGCCTTCGAGCACGCGCTCGATCACGTGCACCAGTGGCACGTCGCAGCGCTGCTGGGCGCGCTCTTCCTGCTCTGGCTCGACTCCCGCCGCGAGTACCTGCGCGCGGCCGCCGCGGCGCTCGGCAGCGCCTTCGCCGCGGCCATCGGGTTCCTCGTCTTCCCCGCCGCGCCGCCCTGGCTGGCGGCCTGCCACGGGCTGATCGGGCCGCTCGAGCGCATCCGCGAGCATGGCCGGCAGTGCCCGCCGGCGGTCAAGGACCCCTCGCTCGTGACGCGCCTCTTCGACGACAACCCCGTGGCGGCCGTGCCGTCGCTGCACGGCGCCTGGTCGACGCTCGCCGCGCTGATCATCTGGCGCTGGCGGCCGCGGCTGTGGCCGATCGGCGTGGCCTACGCGCTCGTGCAGCAGTTCGCCGTCGTCTACCTGGGCGAGCACTACGTCGCCGACCTGATCGCCGGCGACCTGCTCGCGCTCGGCATGTGGTGGCTCTCGGGGCGGCTGTTTCCGGTTCAGGCCGTTCGGGCTCGCGCGAGCGCGATCAGCGAGAGCATCTCGTAGGCCACGTTGGCCGCCAGCAGCGCCGTGACCTGGCCGGGGCCGTCGTACTGCGGGGCGACCTCCACGACGTCGAGCCCCCGGAAGTCCAGACCGCGCAGGACGCGCACGTATTCGAGCGCCTCCGCCGAGCTCGGACCGCCCACCTCCGGGGTGCCCGTGCCGGGGCAGAACGCCGGGTCGACGAAGTCGACGTCGAACGTGAAGAAGGCCGGACCTGAGCCGACGCGCTCCCGCACCAGCTTGCCGTAGGCGGCCGGCCCGAGCTCGCGCAACTCCAGCCAGGGCAGGATCGTCATGCCGAGGTCGCGCGACACCTGGTAGTCCCCGGGCCCGTAGAGCGAGCCGCGCATGCCAGCCTGCACACAGCGCGGCGGGTCGAGCAGGCCCTCCTCGCAGGCCCGCTTGAAGACGGTGCCGTGGTTGTAGGGGCGACCGAAGTAGGAATCCCAGACATCGTGGTGAGCGTCGAGATGGACGAGCCCGAGCGGGCCGTGCACCGCTGCAGCCGCGCGCAGCTCGGCGAGTGTGACCGAGTGGTCGCCGCCGACGCCCAGCGCGATCGCCCCGCCGCGGTGGATGACCTCGGTGTAGGCCTGGATGCGCGCGAGCGTGTCCTCGATGTAGCCGGGCACCGTGGGCGCGTCGCCGTAATCCACGCACGAGAGTGCCCCCCACACCATGACGTCCTGCGCCGGGTTGTAGGGGCGCAGCAGCGCGGAGGCCGAGCGCACGGCCTCGGGCCCGAAGCGCGGGCCGGGCCGGTACGACGTGCCGGAGTCCCAGGGGATGCCGAAGAGGGCCGCGTCGACGCCGTCGGTCGTCTCGACGTGCGGCAGGCGGCCGAACGTGCGCGGGCCGCTGTAGCGCGGCGATTGCATCGCGTCGACGGGCTCGTACATGGAGGGAGAGGTTAGACGGTCTCACTCCGGGATGGGCGTCGGCGAGAGGAGGCGCACGAGGTCGGCGCCGACTAGCTCGATGATGACGCCGCGCGCGCCGCCGTTGAGCGCGACGCGCTCTCGTTCCAGCCAGCCGGCGACCGCGTACACGGGCAGCCCGGTCTTCGACCCGAACGGCGAGATCCCGCCGATCTGATACCCCGTCAGCCGCTGGGCGTCGCGCTCGGACGCCAGGGCTGCGGAGCGCGCTCCGGCCGCCCGCGCCAGGCCACGCAACGAGAGCTCTCGGTCGCCCGGGACGAGCGCGAAGGCGAACACACCGTCGACCTCCGCCACGAGCGTCTTCGCGACCATCGCGGCGTCGAGGCCGAGAGCCTCGGCCGCATACGCCGCGCCCTTGACTCGGTGCTCGTAGCGATGTTCGGCAAATGGCACGCCATGCTCCCGCAGGTACCGCATGCCGCGCGTGACCGCCATCGCGGCGCGATCATGCCACGCGCGCCGTTACGGTGCGGGCGTGGCGCCGGCGCGGTCGTACTCGCGGATTGCCGGGCTCTCGATCCTCGGCGTCCTGCTCGTCGCGGTTGTCGGAGCCTGGCTGCTGGCCACGCCGTCGGCCGACTACGTCTTGCTGCCCGACGACCCCCACCCGGCCGATGCCGTGGTCAGCGTCGAGGGAGTCAAACCGAGGATCTCCACCGACGGCTCGGGCATCTACTACCTGGATGTGCTCGTGCACCGCGCGAGCCTCCCCGAGTCTTGGATCGCGCGCTTCGAGGACGGCGCGGACGTCCTGCCCGCGACCGCGCTCGTGCCACCGGGAGGCAGCCAGAGCGACCTCGACCGCGTCGATCACCTGACCTTCCAGGACTCGCGCACCGTCGCGGGCGTCGTTGCCCTGCGGGCCCTCGGCCGCAAGGTGACCGTCGAGCGGACGGGCGTCACGTTCGACGGGGTCGAGAGCTCCGCGCCCGCCGTGCGAGCCGGCCTGCGGCCCGGCATGGTCATCACGGCCATCGACGATGTTCCCGTCCTGCAGGTCTCGGCGCTGCGCAAGCAACTGGAGGGGCGCAAAGTCTCCTCGCCCGTGCATCTCACGGTCCACAGCGGGACGAAGACGCTCGAGTTGCGCACCACGCTGACGCGCGACCCACAGGCGCACGACCACGCGATCATCGGCGTGCTCGGGGTGCACGACGCTCCGCCCAAGGCGAAGCTCCCGGTGAAAGTGACGATCACGCCGCGCGGCCTCGGCCGGGGTCCCTCGGCCGGCCTGGCGTTCACGCTCGAGGTCTACGACGCCCTCAGCGGCCACCACCTCGCGAAAGGTCGCAAGATCGCGGTGACCGGCACGATCGACCTCGCCGGCCGGGTCGGTCCCATCGGCGGCGTGCGCCAGAAGGTGCTCGGTGCCGTGCGCCGGCACGTCGACCTCGTGCTCGTCCCCGATGCCAACGCAGCGGACGCGCGCGCTGCCGCGCACGGGCGCGTCAGGGTCGTCGCCGTGACGACGTTCCACGAGGCGCTCGCGGCGCTCGGGGCGACGGCGCCCGCGACGTCCGCCGCCTGACGTTTGCTATCGCGCTTTCCGCTCGTTGCGGGGATTCCCGCGAGAATTCGGTGGATCCGGGAGGGCAGTGCGGCTAGGGTCTCCCGGGTTGACGAAGCGACGGAATATCACCTGCGAGGACTGCTACTTCCGGCGCGAGCTCTTGTGCGCTCTGCGCCTGGACGCGCCTTGCCCGACGTTCCGGCCGGCGAGCCTCGACGGGCTCGTGCCGCCCCCGCAAGCACCCCTCGTGCCGTTGCCGTACGCGCTCGAGGACGCTGAGGGCGCGGTCGCCGGCGTGTACTAGCGCCCGTGCGCGAGTGCGCGTTGCCCGAGGCAGCAGGCTGCTCGCTCGGCGCAAGGACGCTGACGGCCTGCGTCGCCGCCATTCTCGAGGTGCCCGTCGACGACGTTCCGTGCACCGTCGCACGCGACCCCTTCGCGCCGGTCACGTGGTGGCTCGCGACGCGAAGCCTCGGCCTGGTGCCGGTCGCGGACGCCGAGAGCTTCCAGTGGGGCGGCTGGTGGATCGCCCGCCTCGCCGGTGCGGACGGCCGCCCCGCCGAGCCGTTCGTCGTCATGGCCGGCCTGCCCTCCGGGCTGGTGTGGGCGCCGGCCGGCACGGGCGCGCCGCCCGCGGCCCTCGTGCGCGAGGGTTGGGTGCTCGCACCGCCGCAACTCGCGGCGCAGGCTCCCGACGGCCGTGCCGCCGGCGTCGTCGAGGGCCTCTTCCGCGCGGCTGCCTCCACGGGCCCGATGGAGTCGCTCGAGCGCGTCGCGCTGATCGCCCGCGTGGGCGTCGAGGGCGACCGCTACGCCGCCGGGCGAGGGCGCTTCTCGGCCTCGGGCCGGAGCGGGCAGGAGCTGACATTGATCGAGGCCGAGGCGATCGAGGCGCTGAAGCAAGAGCACGGCATCGAACTGGACGGCGCGGACGCCCGGCGCAACGTCGTCACGCGCGGCATCGATCTCAATGCACTCGTCGGGCGGCGCTTCGAGGTCGGCGAGGTCCCGTGCTACGGCCAGCGGCTGGCCGAGCCGTGCTCGTGGCTGCAGGCCCTGACGCCGGCCGGAACGTTGCGTGGCCTCGTGCACCGCGGCGGGCTGCGCGCCGACATTCTCGCCGACGGGGTCGTCGGCCTCGGCGACCGCGTAGTGCCGGGGTAAACTCCGCGCTGTGCTTCAGCGCATCCGCGATCTGCCCGACCAGGGCCTCTACGGCGTCATCGGCGTGCTCGCCGTCGTGGCGCTCTACGTGATCGGCTTCGTGATCAAGAACTCGAAGAACGTGAGCGTCGACTTCGTGCTGTTCTCGGCCGGTGTGCCGCTGATCACGCTGATGGTCGTGATGGTGCTGTTCGGGGCGCTGCTCGGGGTGGCGCTGACGCTCGTGCTGGCCCGGCGCCGCACGCCGTCCACCGCCGCGCCACACGGCACGGTGCACGCGGCCGCGCCGCCGCCCGCAGAGACTCCGGTCACGCCGCCCCCGCCTCCGCCGGGCACCTCGGTCTAAGAACTGGTTTCAAAAGTGGCGGGGCGTTCGGAGGTCTCGAATCGCCTGCGGTCTGCCAGCCGGGCGCAGTGGTGGTTGTCGTGCTGGTGGGTGGGCGCCCGGCTGGCAGACCTGCGGCGACCCTGGGCCCGCGCAAAGTGCCGCGCGAGCCCAGGGGCTTCGCGGGAGCGGATCCCGGCTCTCGAAAGGGTTC
>JALYLC010000669.1 GCA_030774435.1 Actinomycetota bacterium | reverse complement strand
ATCCTGCACCGCGCCCAGCTGATCGACGCGCGGCGCGTCGACGAGTCGTGTTACGTGTGGGACCGCACCGGACGCCTCGTCGCTCACGGCAGCCAGCTCGCCGGCATCCGCCTCGGCTGACCACTCGACCAATCCGGAACGCCGTCGAACGAGCTCCGCTGGCTAGTAGGGAACCGGCGAGGAGTCGGCGTCGCGCGCCCTGTGCTCGCTTCCGGCAGGAACTCACCAGCCTGCTCAGCTCGCGGGAGGATCCCCGATGACCTCGCGCGCCAAAAACACCCGCCGGACGCCGAACACCCGGCTAACGCGCAGCCCGTAGCGGCGGCGTCGTGCGTACCCTAAGACACGTGATCGAGCGTCTCGAGTTGGCCTGGCGGAGCGCTCGGCACGCGCTCGAGCTGGTGGCCGAGCGGGTGGTCACGGTGGCCCCCGGCTGGCTCCTCGCCGGGGTTCTGCTTTACGTGTTGCATCAGGTGGTCCGCACGCGCGGCTGGTTTAACATCATCCGCGCCGCCTACCCGGGGGCGAGCGAGCTGCGTGCGCGGGACGTCACGCTCGCCTATCTGGCCGGGGCTGGCCTCAACGGCGTGGTGCCGGCCCGCGGCGGCGACCTCGCCAAGCTCTACCTCATCCGCCGC
The DNA here is from genome assembly GCA_030774435.1 of Actinomycetota bacterium. Lineage (GTDB taxonomy): Bacteria > Actinomycetota > Thermoleophilia > Gaiellales > JALYLC01 > JALYLC01. The sequence goes on along the minus strand of JALYLC010000669.1, from coordinate 1,714 downwards.
CGGGCGCCCGGCACGCGCTGGTCCACGCTGATCGCCACATTCGTTCCCGAGACGCTGGTCGAAACCGCTGTCGGGATCGGGCTCGTGATCTGGGCGCTGAGCCGCGGCTTCCTGCCCGTGCCCACGGCGCCGAGCGAGCTGCCAACGCTCGATGTCTCGCTCTTCCTCCAACATCCGTTCATCTCGTGGGCAGGCGCGGCGGGGGCCGGAGTGGCACTCGTCCTGCTGTTCCGCGCTCTGCGCCGGCGGGCGCGCGATCTCCTCGAGCACCTGCGTCAGGGCCTCGCTATTCTCGAGCGCCCGCGCGACTTCGTGCGCGGCGTGGTCACGTGGCAGGCGCTTGGCCGGGTGATCCGCCTCGGCTCGCTGGCGTGCTTCATGGCGGCATTCGCACTGCCGGTCACGGTAGCCACCGTGGTACTCGTGATGGCCGCACAGGGCGGCGGCCGCATCATTCCGATCGCGCCCGTGAGTGCGGGGCTGCGCATCGCGATGCTCACGTACGGCCTCGTCGAGGTCACCGGGGAGGCGGTCGACATCGCGAGCATCACCGCGTTCGCGTTCGGCATGGGGACGACACTGTTCATCACGGGGTTCGCGATCTCGATCGCGATCCTCGGCCGCGAACTCGGCACGACCTCGCCGCGCGGAATGATGCAGCGGCTGCGCGAGCGGCTCGGCAGGTCGGCAGTTCCGCGACCCTCGGAACGGCCTCGACCTTCAGGGGAACCATCCTCGCCTTGACATCAATCACGGCGACGACCGGCGCGACGGTGGACGGCAGACTGCTCGCGCGAAATGCCGCTGTCACGCTGGACACCAACACCATCACCCGATCGCAATGTGCAAGCGCGACCCCGACCCCCACCCCCCAAAACACACACCCCCCCGCAGACCTCGCCGCGCGCAGGCCTCACGATCCCGGTGATCCGCACGCGCCGCCCGGGCCGCGCCTTCACAGCGCCCGGCTCAGCCCGTAAATTGCGGGCTCGCCGCAGCGCACCGCGCGAACCTCCGCGTGACAGTCCGTTGGTTGCCCGCGAGGTCAGTGGCCACCACCCGGATCGTGTGGCGTCGGGCGCGCGAGTTCCCGACGTTGATCCGCACCGAGAACCGCGGCTGTTCACCGCCTGGCTGCAGCGCGCCGATGTCACCGGCGCGCTGCATGTCGACTGGCCCTACGACTTCCCGCAGCGACCACCGCTGCAGGACGAACAGCGCTTCGCCGTGCTACGCCGGCTGCTCCACGACCACGACATCGGCCTGCGCGAGCGGTTCGCCGGCAGCGTGCTGCTGCTCTACGCCCAGCCGCTGACCCGGATCGCGCAACTGCGCACCAGCGACATCATGACGGCTGACAGCGGTGAGATCGCTATCACGGTCGCGCGCGGCGCGATCGTTCTGCCGGAGCCGCTCGCCTCGATCGCGCTCGCCCTGCGCTACCAGCGGATCTCCAACGGAGACGTAGACGGCTGGCTGCTCCCGGGCCGCAAGCCCGGCACGCACATCACCGCCGAGCACCTGCCTGCGCAAGCGCCTGGCACCCTCCGGCGTCACCAGCCGTCCTGGCCGCCACGGCGCGCTGCTCGCCCTAGCCGGCCGGCTCCCGGCACCGATCCTTGCCGAGCGCCTCGGCATCCACCAGGCCCGCGCCGCACAATGGGTCCGCGCCGCCGGCGCCACCTACAGCGGCTACGTCGAGCTCCGTATCGCG
>JALYLC010000668.1 GCA_030774435.1 Actinomycetota bacterium | reverse complement strand
GGGGTCGCCGTGACGTTCGTCGGCGAGTGGGACCTCGACGAGTTCGAGCGCCTGCGCTCCAAGGCCGGCGTGCCGTTCCGACGCGAGGTGCTCGAGCTCTACGGACGCTAGTCGCGTATAACGCTGGGCACGCGGACAGACGGCAGGATCCGCTCGAATGGGATCTTCGCGCTCCGCGCCACGGCTTCGACCGCTTCGGCCGACGGGCCGTCGAAGAAACAGAACACGACTTCGTCGGTCGGAAGGAGCAGCGCCCCTCGATAGGAGACGCCGTCGGGCGCACCACGTGTTCGGTCAACGCTGGCGTGCACGCGCGCGTCGAGCCGAACGAGGTCGTTCCTCGTCACGCCTGGCCAGAAGCACTCCGCCACGTACTCGGTGGCGGGGGTCTTTCTCGTGGACATCACAACATCCCCCGAGCGACGGGGCAGCCGAGATCGGCTACCCCGTCGCCACGCGCGCGCGGTTACTGGCAGAAGGTCGCCACGATCCGGCCGGTCCCGGAGTGGCCCGGAGCCGGTGCGTAGCCGGGATCGGTGATCACCACGACGATCTCAGCGAAGTTCCCGCTGACGATGGTCCCCGACTTGGTGATTGAACTCGTGACGAGCACGCCCATGTATGTAGGCACTTCTGTCGTTGGCGGCGGGCTGTTCCCCGCCGTGCTCGTCCAATGGTTGCCACAGCTATTCGCGGGCGAGGTCGTCGGCAGGCTCACTACCGTGTCCGCGAAACCTTTGAACCCGGTGGGACCGTCTCCGCTCGAGAGATCGACGAGTTTGGACCAGGAGCTGTCCCACCAGGTCACGACGGTCGACGATGTCGCCGCCGCGACGGTGTCATCGCCAAGAACGAAGGCTCCGTGGCTCGGGAAGGAGAACACGATCGCAGTCTTCCCGGTGTCCGCCGATGGCAGGTAATACGCATCGCCCGCGAAGTCAGCCTTGAGTGGCTGAGGCCCGAGTGCGCCGTTGAAGATCAGCGTGCAGCTGGCGATACCGCTGGAATCCGTTGTCCCGTTGCAGCTCTGTAGTCCGAGCGACAACGTGATCGTCTGCCCGAACGGTACGGGCGCGGTCGTCCCGTCCTCGAGCATCTGCGCCTTCAGCGTCACCCCTGAAGAGCCTTGGAGGATGACCGTCGGGCCGATATAGGTCGTGGTCGTCTCTTCCCTCGTGATGATGAATGTCTCCTTGTCGATGCTCGGAAAGTACGTCGCGTCGCCAAAGAACGTCGCGTTCAGCGGGACCGCGCCCGGGGTCTGGTTAACAGTGATCGTTGCGGTCGCAACGCCACTGCCATCAGTCGTGCCGCTCTGTGTCTGCGTGCCGAGGTCCAACACGACGATCTTGCCGGGCAGCGGGTTGCCGCTGAGCTTGTCGGTCAGGGTCGCGGAGAGGTTCGCCGGATCGTGGTAGTCGCCGGTGAGTGCGCCGTTGTAGACGAGCACTGTTTGTCGCCTGATCGCGAACACCTTGAAGGGCTCGCTCGTCGTCATAGACGAATCGCTCTGGCTCGTGCCCGTCGCCATGAGGGTGTAGAAGGTGCTCGCCGCATTCAGCGGCGGAGTCACCGTGATGTTCGCGGTCGACCCGACGCCGGCACCCAGCGTTTGTGTGTCGGTCGTCGCTGTCCAGCCCTGTGGCAGTCCGGTAGCGGTGAAGTCGAAGGTGTCCGACGCTTCGCCGGTGTTCATGACCGGGAAGCTCACCGCGCCCGCTTCACCGAGCGTGATGGTGAACGCGTTCTGATTGTTGCGGTGGTCGTACGGATCGACGAGGACGCCCGGGCCGCGTACGTCGAAGTAGACGTGCACGCTGGGCCCGCTATCGCCGATCGCGCGGACTGCCACGAGCGCCCCGGTGCCATCGCGCCAGCTCCGGGTCATCGTCCGCTGCGGCGTCGCGGAGTCGCTTGGGTCCCAGGCGTCCCCATTTGACCCGCCGTAGCACGTGTTGTTGCTGCAGGCCGGGTTGGTTGCTCCGTCCGCACGCATGATCTCGATCGCGCGAAGGCTGCCGTTCCCGAACTTGCTGTCGTCGGCGCGCCAGATAACGAGGCCGTTGTCACTCGCGTTCTGGTCGTACGTGCCGCCGGTCCTCTCGCGGTTCTCGACGATGAAGTAGTCGTTCGTACCCCGCGCGGGGTCATACAGGACGAACGCGTCACCCGTCGTGTCCGCGCGCCTGACGTCGTAGTAGCCGTCCTTCTCCACGACGCTCGGTTTGATCCACCCGAGGTGCGTCTTCTGCCAGGCGTTGTACTCGAACATCGTCGCGTCGTCAGGGGGTGGCGACGCGGTGTTCGCTGGACCGCAGGTCGGGCCGAAGAGATCGAAGCTGCCAACGCCGTACCCGTAGAGGTCATATGCGTCGAGCGCTTGGTGCCCAAGCTCGTGTGCGAGCGTGATGATGTTCGTATTCGAGTCGGACTTGGACATGCGGTTGTTGATGTTGCTTGGGAAGGTCTTCCCGTTGTAGGTGCCGCCTGAAGCGATCGCTCGCGATGCGCCACAGCCGCGGCTCAGCGCAGTGATCTCCAAGAGCGCGAACTCGTCCGCGGTCAGCTTGCCGTCGTTGTTCCGGTCGAAGGTGGAAAAGTCGACGCATCCGAGAGCATCGACCGCATCGAGGTCTGCCTTGTCCTGATCGACTTCGCTGAGATTGCTCCAGGTGCTCGACGCACCCACGTTCACGGAGACGATGCCGTCATTCGCCGTACCGCACGTCTCGGCGGCAGGCGTGAACGTCATCTTTCCGAAGGAGTTCGCGCTGTAGTAGCCGGCGACATTCGGGAAGTTCGGACCGAAGACGCGACTCGCTGTGGCCGCCTCGGTGAACCCAGCCTTGGTCACGTCGTTGAAGAGGACACGGATCACCAGAAGGGGCCGCGTGTTGGCGCCGCTCGCGGCGTTGTAGAGGGGACCCGCGCCCGCGACCGGTCCGAAATCGTGAGCCGGATTGGGGTACAGGCCAGCCAATGCCAAGGTTGTGCTCGCGCCGAGGGCGCACAGCACCGCGGCTACGAAGATTGGCGCTCTTAGCGTCTTCATGGATCTTCCCTTCTTCGGTCTCAGGCGATCAATTGATAGCGTCTACGCGGAGCACCAGCATGTAGTTCTCGAAGAGAACTCCCGTACTGTTAGGAGTCCAACAGTCGAAGGTGATCGAACCGGCGTTCTGCAAGGACGCCACCCCTGTGATCGCGTACTGCCCACCCGACTGGTTGAGTTGCGCTGCGACGCCACCCGCGTTGATCTTGCACTCGAACGTTGCCCCGGACAGGATCCCGTTAACCCACACCGCGTAGTTGCCTGCGGGTACGTTGACGTGCGTCACCGTCGTTGGAAACACACCGTTGCCGCCGTTGATCGTGAG
>JALYLC010000667.1 GCA_030774435.1 Actinomycetota bacterium | reverse complement strand
GACGCGAGCACTCAGCGCCGGTTTCGGCACCCGCGTCTGATCCGCTTCGATCGTCCGGCGTTACGGAGCGGAGGTCAGGGGCGCGGAGCCCGCGGTCACGTCTGCGAAGAACCAGTGGCCGTGCACGCGCTGTGCAGTGCCTTCGAACGTACCTCCGGCGAAGGCTGGCCCGGGCGCCACGAGCGTGCCGGTTGCCAGATCGACGAAATGGCACTCGAAGTAGACGTTCGCCGTGTTGCCGTGAACGTCGATGCGGGTCTTCCAGCTGGGCGAGAGCGAGACCCAGGTGGGGTGTTGGAAACTGGCGGCCTTGAGGAAGAATGCGCGGATCGCGTCGCGACCGACGATCTTGTTGCCGCCGGTGGTGAACGTGGCGTCAGGCGCCCAGAGTCCTGCCAGCTCGTCGATGTGCCCGCCGCCGGAGACGGCGTGGTGGAAGCTGGCCTGGAGGCCGTGGATGGCCACGATCGCCGCGGCCTGGCCGTCGTCATGGTGGGCGCTGCTGCCTGTCGCGGTGCTGATCCCGCCGACCATCAGCGCCCCTACGAGGCACAAAGCGACGGCCGTCGCGGTGAACCTCTTCATCTCGTCCTCCTCGCTATCGGTACGGCCTGCCCCAGCGGGAGCGCCCGTTGCCGTGCGAGGAGTGCGGTCGCTGCGGACTTTCGTATCGAGCTCCCGCTAGCCCACATGGGCGCCATCTCGTCGCCCATGCTCTGCTCCTCGCGGAGACAGCCGGCAACTCTCAGCGGCCATGTACACTACCGCGCCGGACTTGTCAAGGCCGGCCGAAAGCTAACCCCTCGCTGCGGTTGAATCCTGCCCCCAGCGTAGACGCCGTGCTGCCCCGCAGGCCGCCGGCCGTCCCGAGCCGAAGGCCTTCGCCGACGGCTGACGCGTGAGATCATTGCCTGCGCGGCGTTGTAGGAAAGCCTGCGCGGGCACCTGTCGGCTCATCAGCGTACGATCGCGACATGTACCGCTTCCGCGACTACGCCTAGCTCGCGTGCGTGGTCGGATACTGAAGCTCGCCGTTCGCCCATCCTCTCATCGTCTCGCGTCACTGGAGCTTCGCATGAACGGCAAGGTCGCCGTCGTCACTGGCGCGGGATCGGGCATCGGCGCGGCGATCGCCGCCGAGCTGGCGTCGCGGGGCGCCGCGGTTCTCGTAACCGACCTCGACGGGGAGCAAGCCGAGGCGGTCGCTCGGCGCATCAATGCCGTCTCGCAGCCCTTCGACGTCACGGATCGCGAGGCAGCCGACCGGATCGCCGCCTTCGCCGGCGAGGAGCTCGGGGCCCTGGATGTGTGGGTTTCGAACGCCGGCATATCGTCCATGGCGCCGTTCGTGGACGTGTCCGAAGCTGATCTCGAAGCGACCCTCGCGGTCAATGTCAAGGGACCGTTCCTGTGTGGACAGGCTGCCGCGCGGGCGATGGTGGCGCAGGGCCGCGGAGGGGCGATTGTGAACGTGGCTTCGATGGCCGGCAAGCGCGGCGCGGCGCCGTATCTGGCGCACTATGTCGCCTCGAAGTTCGCCGTCGTCGGCCTCACGCAGGCGATGGCCTACGAGCTGGCCGAGCACGGCATTCGCGTCAACGCCGTCTGCCCGGGGTACGTGGCGACCGCGATGCAGGATCGTGAGCTCGGGTGGGAGGCGAAGCTCCGAGGAAGCAGTCGCGCCGCTGTTCGCGGGCTGTGGGTGGCGGATACGCCGCTCGGCCGCCTTGAGCAGCCCGAGGACGTCGCGCGCTGCGTGGCCTTCCTGGCCGGCGACGACGCCGGCTTCGTCACGGGCGAGGCGCTCGCGGTAAACGGTGGCGCCTACATGGACTGACGCTGCCGGAGTCGTTCGTCCTCAGGTAAGGCGCGCATCCGATCCCCGCGTCGCGTCGGGCAGTAGTCGCATGAGGACGAGGACGAGCAGGACGATGACGAAGAAGAAGGCGTACGAGGCGGCGGCGGCTTTGCCGATGTCGAGATCCTGGAATGCAATGCGCCAGATGTAGAAGCTGAGCGTCTGCGTCGAGTCGCCGGGGCCGCCCTGCGTGAGGATGTAGATGAGGTCGAAGGAGAGCAGCGCGGCCGATCAGCTTGATCACGAGCGCCGTCAGGATTGTCGGTCGCAGCAGCGGAAGTGTCACGTAGCGGAAGCGCTGGAGCACGCCGGCGCCGTCGGCACTCGCCGCCTGGTAGGGCTCCTCGGGAAGGGCGAGCAGGCCTGCGAGCAGGATCAGAACCATCCAGCCGAACGTCGTTCCATCGGACGAGGGTGACTCGCTGCGGATACCACCGATCGGATGGCATGAACCGGCGCGTGTGTCGCTGCGTATTCCGTGATCAACGCGCCGCGCCTGATCGGCGTGTCAAGTTCGAGGAAGGAATCACATGAAGGTAATCAAGCTC
>JALYLC010000666.1 GCA_030774435.1 Actinomycetota bacterium | reverse complement strand
GGCTGAGCGCGAGCAGGAGGTCGTCGTGGTCTCGGCTGCTGGCCGGTTGCGCCGTTGCGCACGATCCGGACTCGGCGCCTTCCGGCTCGGCAAGAATGAGCTCGAGGTGATCGCGACCAAGCGGCCGCTTCCGGCATCGGCCAAGGCCTGCAACGCCGGCTCCCCGCAGGATGTCGTCGGAGTGGTCTTCGGGTTTGCAGCGGAGTCGGAGGCGGATCTGTCGGTGAGCCCTGGAACCGCGCAGGGCCAGTACAAGCGGGGCAGCACCTACCAGTTCAAGGGCACGTTCAAGGTGCACAATGCCGGCCCCTCGGCCGCCCTTCCCGGATCGTTCGAGTTCGAGTTGTCGGCGGCGCCTCTGATCGGTGCTTTCAACCAGCTCACAGGCAGCATCGCGGGCACTGCGCCGTTCGGGGCCTGCAAGACGGACGGCGATCTGACGGGCAGGCTGAAGCTCAGCTGCCCGTACACCGTCTTCCCGGCCGGGACCACGGCGACGATCTCGTTCGCGACCGTCGTCAAGATCCCCGCCGAGGAGTCCCAATCGGCCGTCTACACACTCGATGCCCAGTGGTCGGCCTACTCGCATGCCCCGGGCGACACCTACGGCGCCACGTCCGACCCGGCCATGGAAAACAACACGTTCCGCGAGCAGCTCTACCTCTGCGGCCCGAAGGCGACCGACCCGAAATGCCCTGCCGCCCCGGCTGACCCGCCGGCTCGAACTCGATCTCAACTGGCCTGTACGCGCCAAACTTGAAAACCGTTGGGCGTGCAAGCGTCCCGTGGGTTCAAATCCCAGCTCCGCCGCTCAACCAAGCGTGTTAGCGGCCGCTTCTGTCTCGAATGGGTTAGGAGACGCGGGCTCTTTAACCGGGGGACGTCGTCCGGTCAACTTGTCGAACCAGGTACGCAGGCTCACGGTGATGCGTGCTTACGCTGCGCGCCAGCTGTGCGCCAGTCGTCCCCTCGTTCAGGCGGCTTTCAGCGGACGTGAGCGGACGTGTCAGGTGGCTCGCTACTGGGGCGGAGATGCTCTATTTTCCCGGTAGTGAGCCATTTTTGGCTCTATCAGCGGAGGGGGAGGGATTTGAACCCTCGTCGGACGTAACCGCCCGAAACGGTTTTTGAGACCGTCGCATTTTGTCGCACGCTTGGTCGGAGTCGACGCGTCCTGCCGAGGCCAGCCCTGGCCGCTCGCGACCGTTTTAACGGATCGAGACCGGCACCGATCAGCCGCAAAGCCGAATAGGCGGGCCGCTCACCACTTGCCAGCTGAACCGCCCGCGTCCCGATCTGTTCGCGGAGCGGGGGGAGAGAAGCGAGTCGCGACTGACCACGCCACGGAACACAGGGTATGACCGCCCCAAAGCGACGGTTCCTACGGAGGGTCCCGCGGGTACACCACGGGTACAAACCAGCACCGAAACTCCCCGATTCACCCCTAATAGCCCCTAAGGTCGTGAGAGGTGAAAGTCCAGCTATTGATCAGGTTTTGGCTCTACAATGCCGTTTCTCTGGCAGACTCGAACTGGACAAGAGGCCCGCGGTTCGAATCCGCGCACCCCGACTAACCTCTGCTGCGCCGGCGCCTGCGAGCTGTCTTCTGTTCGAGCTCGCGGTCAAGAGCAAGGATCGTGCGGGTGAGCGAGCGGCAGCGCCCGACCAGGTCGCGAGCCACGCGCACCCGCACCCCTGCCGGCCGGTGGGCAAGCCAACGGCCGACGCGATCAAGATCGACCGGCCGGTCGAGCGCCTTGGCGGGGACGGCGAAGGACGGGTCGAGTTGGTGCAGGTGCCAGGCGAAGCCGCTGCTGGATCCGCCTGCGTTCGTCGACCAGGTCGTCGCGGTGGTCGACCAACAGCTTCAGATCGCGGAACACGTCTTCACCGGCCGTGGCCGATCAAGGCGCGGCTCGCGCAGCGCGGCCCGGGCGACCGCGAGCGCATCGATCGGGTCAGACTTCGCGCGTGCCCGGCCGGCGCGACGCTCGGGCGCCATCAGCTTCGGCGGCACCCGCACCAGCTGCTCGCCCGCCGCGATCAGCTCCTGCTCGAGGGCCCGCGTCAGTTGCCGGCAATCCTCGATCGCCCACAACCGCTCGCTATTGACCTCAGATGCCCACGCGAGGAGCCCGTCGCTTGCGCCTGCCACGGTCCGCTCGTCGAGCATCCGTCCGGCCTCGTCGACAGCGACAGCCGTCAACGACTGCTTGTGCACGTCCACTCCGATCACGATCATTCACACCAACCTCCTCCAACCGTTGGGGGCGACCGGCGAGCGGACAGACCTCAATCGAGGCAGCAACCAAGCTCCTATCAGGTCACGCTCGGCGGTCTCGGGACGGCGGCGGCGACACAACGC
>JALYLC010000665.1 GCA_030774435.1 Actinomycetota bacterium | reverse complement strand
CGCCGCGCCAGAGCGGCGAGCGAGTCGTGCCCGCGCGCGCCCGGCCGGTGCCCTTCTGGCGCCACGGCTTGCCGGCGCCGCCGGCCACCTGGCCGCGCGTCTTGGTCTCGGAGGTGCCCTGACGGCGCGCCAGCATCTCGGCGCGCACTGCCTCGTACAGGAGCTGCCTGTGCGTCTCGTGGCCGAAGACCTCGGCCGCGAGCTCGATCGTGCCCTTGCCACCCACGACGGGTGCGGTGAGAGCAGCCATCAGCGATCCTCCCGCACGAACACGATGCCGCCGGTCGGGCCCGGAACCGCGCCGGTGACGAGCAGCAGGTTGCGCTCGACATCGCGATCCAGGACCTGCAGGCCGCGCTGCGTGATGTTCTTGTTGCCCATGTGCCCGGCCATGCGCACACCCTTGATGACGCGCGAGGGCGTGGCCGACTGACCGATCGAGCCGGGAGCGCGCACGTTGTGCGAGCCGTGGCTGACCGGGCCGCGGGAGAACCCGTGGCGCTTGATAGTGCCGGCGAAGCCCTTGCCCTTCGAGCGGCCGCTGACCTTGATCGCGTCGCCGGGGTCGAAGCCCTCGACGGTCACGACCTCGCCGGCGGTGAGCTCGAACGCCCCGCGGAACTCGTGCAGGTGGCGGTGCGGCTCGATGCTGTTCTTGCCCAGGTGCCCGCGCTCGGGCTTGGAGATCTTGCGCTCCGGCACCGCCTCGTAGGCAAGCTGGATCGCGTCGTAGCCGTGGTCCGCGGCGGACTTGACCTGCGCCACCGGGCACGGGCCTGCCTGGATCACGGTGACCGCGACGCGGGCGCCGTCCTCCGTGAAGAACTGCGTCATGCCGAGCTTCCGGCCGATGATGACTTTCGCCATTGCCCTCGCCTACAGCTTGATCTCGATGTCGACCCCAGCCGGCAGGTCGAGGCGCATGAGTGCGTCGACCGTCTTCGGCGTGGGCTGATGGATGTCGATCAGACGCTTGTGCGTTCGGATCTCGAAATGCTCGCGGGCATCCTTGTCCTTGAACGGCCCGCGGATCACGCAGTAGACGTTCTTCTCGGTCGGCAGGGGAACAGGACCGGAGACGGTCGCGCCGGTGCGCTGCGCGGTCTCGACGATCGAGCGCGCCGAGAGATCGAGCTGCGCGTGGTCGTAGCCCTTCAGGCGGATGCGGATCTTCTGCTGTGCCATGGCGGTCGGCGCGACGTTCGGGCCCGCACTGGGCGGGCCCGAAGATCGACGGTCTCCTTCGCTACTTGATGATCTTCGTGACGGCGCCGGCCCCGACGGTGCGGCTGCCTTCGCGAATCGCGAAGCGCAGGCCCTCGTCCATGGCGATCGGCTGGATGAGCGAGATCTTCATGACGGCGTTGTCCCCCGGCATGCACATCTCCACGCCGTCCGGGAGCTCGATGTCCCCCGTCACGTCGGTGGTGCGGAAGTAGAACTGCGGGCGATAGCCCTTGAAGAACGGCGTGTGGCGGCCGCCCTCGTCCTTCGAGAGCACGTAGACCTGCGCCTCGAACTCGGTGTGCGGCGTGATCGAGCCGGGCTTGGCCAGCACCTGGCCGCGCTCGACGTCCTCGCGCTTGACGCCGCGCAGCAGGCAGCCCGCGTTGTCGCCGGCCTGGCCCTCGTCGAGCGTCTTGTTGAACATCTCGACGCCGGTCACGACGGTCTTCTCGGTCTTCGGATGGATGCCGACGATCTCGACCTCCTCGCCGACCTTGACCTCGCCCTGCTCGATGCGGCCCGTGACGACCGTTCCGCGGCCGGTGATCGTGAACACGTCCTCGATCGGCATCAGGAACGGCCGCTCGATCGCGCGCACGGCCTCCGGGATGTAGGAGTCGACGGCGTCCATCAGCTCGATGATCTTGTCGCCCCACTCCTTGTCACCCTCGAGGCCCTTGAGCGCCGAGACCTGGATGACGGGGATGTCGTCGCCCGGGAAGTCGTACTTGGTGAGCAGCTCGCGCACCTCGAGCTCGACGAGCTCGATCAGCTCGGGGTCGTCCACCATGTCGGCCTTGTTGAGCGCGACGACGATGTACGGCACGCCGACCTGGCGGGCCAGCAGGATGTGCTCGCGCGTCTGCGGCATGGGGCCGTCGGCGGCGGAGACCACGAGGATCGCGCCGTCCATCTGGGCGGCGCCCGTGATCATGTTCTTGATGTAGTCGGCATGCCCAGGGCAGTCGACGTGCGCGTAGTGGCGCTTCTCGGTCTCGTACTCGACGTGCGCGGTCGAGATCGTGATGCCACGCTCGCGCTCCTCGGGAGCCTTGTCGATGCTGCCGAAGTCGACGTACTTGTTCGAGCCGCCCACGCGCTCCGCGAGCACCTTCGTGATCGCAGCCGTCAGCGTCGTCTTCCCGTGGTCGATGTGACCGATCGTGCCGATGTTGAGATGCGGCTTCGTCCGCTCGAACTTCTGCTTGGCCATCGCCGGTTCGTACTCCTTGAAAGTGTGTCTGTTGAAAGGCCCGCAGGCCCGGGATTCTCGTCTGCCGTCAGCGGCCCGCGACGATTTCGTCGGCGAGCGCCTTCGGGACTTCCTCGTAATTCGCGAACTGCATGGTGTAGGTGGCGCGGCCCTGGGAGAGCGAGCGCATCGTGGTCGCGTAGCCGAACATCGTGGAGAGCGGCACGCGCGCCTTGACGATCTGGGTCTTGCCGCGCTTCTCCATGCTCAGGATCCGCCCGCGGCGCGAGGACAGGTCGCCGATCACATCGCCCATGTACTCCTCGGGCGTCTCGACCTCGACCTCGAAGACCGGCTCGAGCAGCGCGGGGTCCGCCTTGGGCATGCCCGCCTTGAACGCCATCGAGCCGGCGACTTTGAAGGCTATCTCAGACGAGTCGACGTCGTGGTAGGAACCGTAGGTGAGCGTCACCTTGACGTCGACGACCGGGTAGCCCGCGACCGTGCCGGATTCCATCGCCTCCCGGATTCCCTCGTCGACCGACTTGATGTACTCCTTCGGGATCACGCCGCCGGTGATGGCGTTGACGAACTCGTAGCCCTTGCCCGGGTTCGGCTCCATCGAGATCACGGCGTCGCCGTACTGCCCGCGGCCGCCGGTCTGCCGCACGAACTTGCCCTGCACCTTGTCGACCTTGCGGCGGATGGTCTCGCGGTAGGCGACCTGCGGCTTGCCGACGTTGGCGGCCACGCCGAACTCGCGCACTAGGCGGTCGACGATGATCTCGAGGTGCAGCTCGCCCATGCCGGAGATGACGACCTGCCCGGTCTCGTCGTCGGTGTGCACGCGGAACGTGGGGTCTTCCTCGGAGAGGCGGGCGAGCGCGTTGGCGAGCTTGTCCTGGTCGGCCTTGGTCTTGGGCTCGACGGCCAGGCCGATGACGGGATCGGGGAACGTGATCGACTCCAGCAGGATCTGGTGGGCCTCGTCGCAGAGCGTGTGACCGGTCGTGACCTGCTTCAGCCCGACGGCGGCGGCGATCTCGCCGGCGCCGACCGAGTCGCGCTCCTCGCGGCTGTTGGCGTGCATCTGCAGGATGCGCCCGACGCGCTCCTTGCGACCCGTGGCCGGGTTGTAGATGTGCGAGCCGGCCTTGAGCACGCCGGAGTAGACCCGGAAGTACGTCAGCTTGCCGACGAACGGGTCGGACATGATCTTGAATGCCAGGGCGCAGAACGGCTCGTCGAGGTTCGGCTTGCGCACGACCTCCTCACCCGTCTTCGGGTCGCTGCCCGTGACGGCGCCCTTGTCGAGCGGGGTCGGCAGGTAGTCGACGATCCCGTCGAGCAGGGGCTGGACGCCCTTGTTCTTGAAGGCCGAGCCGCACAGGACGGGCGTGATCGAGAGGTCGAGCGTGCAGGCGCGGATGGCCGCGCGCAGGCGCGCGGCGTCGATCTCCTCGTCCTCCAGGAACGCCATGGCGATGTCCTCGTCGTGGTCCGCGACGGCCTCGATCAGCACATGGCGCGCGGCGTCGGCCTCGGCGGCCAGGGCCTCCGGGATCTCCCCCTCTTCCCACGTGTCGCCGAGCGAGTCGGTGTAGCGCACGGCCTTGCGCTCGACCAGGTCGATGATGCCCTCGAACGCGTCCTCCGCGCCGATCGGCAGCTGGATGGGGACCGGGCGCGCACCAAGGCGGTCGACGATCGACTGCACGGACGCGGCGAAGTCGGCCCCGACGCGGTCCATCTTGTTGATGAAGACGAGGCGCGGCACGGCGTACTTGTCGGCCTGGCGCCAGACGGTCTCCGACTGCGGCTGCACGCCGGCGACGGCGTCGAAGAGGGCGACCGCGCCATCGAGCACGCGCAGCGACCGCTCCACTTCGACGGTAAAGTCAACGTGGCCGGGAGTGTCGATGATGTTGATGCGATGGTCGCGCCAGAACGCGGTCGTCGCGGCAGACGTGATCGTGATGCCGCGCTCCTGCTCCTGCGCCATCCAGTCCATGGTGGCCGAGCCCTCGTGGACCTCGCCGATCTTGTGCGTCTTGCCCGTGTAGAAGAGGATGCGCTCGGTCGCCGTGGTCTTGCCGGCGTCGATGTGGGCCATGATCCCGATGTTCCGGACCAGGGCGAGCTCGTCCATCTTCGGAATGCGGGTGTCCTTCTGAGTTGCGACTTGGGGCATAAAAGTGAAAGCTCTTACCAGCGGTAGTGGGCGAAGGCCTTGTTGGCCTGCGCCATGCGATACATGTCGTCCTTGCGCTTGAACGCCCCACCCTGCTGGTTGATGGCGTCCAGGATCTCGGCGGCGAGGCGCTCGACCATCTCGCGCTCACGGCGCTGACGCGCGAACGTGACGATCCAGCGCACGGCCAGCGTGCGCGCACGGCGGGCAGGCACCTCGATCGGCACCTGGTAGTTGGCGCCGCCGACCCGGCGCGAGCGCACCTCGAGCGAGGGCGTGACCGATTTGATGGCCTGCTCCAGCACTTCGAGCGCCGGCCGGCCGGAGCGCTCTTCGACGCGCGAGAGCGCGCCGTAGACGATCTGCTCGGCGGTCGACTTCTTGCCGCCGACCATGACCCGGTTGATCACCTGGCTGACGAGCGTCGACGAGTGAAGCGCGTCTGCGGGCAGGACGCGGGGCGTGATATCTGCGCGACGGGGCATCTGGCTAGCTCTTCTTGGCGCCGTACTTGGAGCGCGCCTGCTTGCGGTCGTTGACGCCGGAGGTGTCGAGCGCGTGGCGCACGATCTTGTAGCGCACGCCCGGCAGGTCCTTGACGCGCCCACCGCGCACGAGCACGACCGAGTGCTCCTGCAGGTTGTGGCTGATGCCCGGGATGTAGCAGGTGATCTCCATGCCGTTCGTGAGACGCACGCGTGCGACCTTGCGCAGAGCCGAGTTCGGCTTCTTGGGCGTGACCGTGTACACGCGCGTGCAGACGCCGCGCTTCTGGGGCGAGCCCTTGAGCGCTGGGGTCTTGGTCTTCGCGTGCTCGGGCGAGCGCGGATGACGCACCAGCTGATTGACGGTCGGCATGCGGCCTCGTGACGGCTTGGACGGGAAGGCGCGCGCAACGTGCGCGCGCATACGAACGGCCCGCGAACGGGCCGGATCGATAGCGTAGCGGACACACAGAAAGCCCGCAAACGCAGGACCCCCGGAGCGCGGAACGCCACCGAACAAAGGGGATTGTAGCAAGGACGAGGGTCCTGGCGGATACCCGCAATGGAGGCTCGAACCCACGTTGCAAACCGGGACCCGGCGTGCCAGGAACGAGGGTCCTGGCGGATACCCGCCCAAGACGATCGAACCCGCGTGACGGCCGCTAGGACCACCGCTGCGGATGACGTCCCACAGGGGTCTGACCCCGCCGGCGAGCCGAGTTGCCCTGCAGGCACAACACAGGGGTCTGACCCCGCGCGTAAGCGATTTCCTCGTCACGCACGAGCTCGAACCCTCACAGGTCGCGAGGCACGAAGCCTCACAGGTTGATCTCGTACACACGCTTCGCGCCGGCGCTC
>JALYLC010000664.1 GCA_030774435.1 Actinomycetota bacterium | reverse complement strand
AGCACGAGCAGCGCCGCCGTGGCGGCGACCGCCGTGAGCTGCTGCGACCCAGCGAGGATGGAGAGCGCGAGCGCCCCGGCGAGCACCAGCGGCGAGGCGCCACGCCCTTCCCGCCGCGCGGCGAACTGGGCGGCCGCCACGCAGGCCGCCAGCCAGGCCGCGCCCGTCAGCAGCCCGAGAGCCTGGGAGCGGGCGAGCAGGTAGCCCGAGACGCCGAAGGCGAGTCCCGCGTAGACCGCGCCCAGGCGCCCCGCGCCGAGGAGGCGGGCGAAGGCATACGACGAGAGCGTCGCGAGCAGGTAGTGGAAGGTGACGAGCACCACCATCCCGGTCGCGGGCGCAAACAGGCCATACGACAGGAGCGAGGGCGGGTAGAACACCCCGGACTGCGGATCGGCCGCGAACGGCTGGCCCGAGAACGCGAACGGATTCCAAAGCGGCACGTCGCCGTGGCTCAGGCGATCATGCAGGAACGTCGCGAACGGAGCGTAGAAGGCGTCCGTGTCGTACGCGTTCGGGAGCTGATGCGCGAGCGTGAGCGGCGCCAGCACGACCGCCGCGACGAGCGCGACGGTCGCGATCGCGGCCGCCTCGCAGGCGCGTGGACCCGTGGGCAAGCGGATGCGCGCGAGCGCTGTCTGGACGGGTGTGCGCCCTCGGGCGAGTTCCGGGGACAGGCGCATCCACCGCGAGGGTAGATGACTTGGAGCTGGTTTCAAAAGGAGCGCGGCGTTCGGAGGTCTCGAATCGCACCCCCGACCACACACGCTCCGCTTGAAACCAGCTCCTAGCCTGTGTCTCCGGCGAGAACCACGTCGAAAGCGTCGGCCAGCGCGCGCTGATCCTTCTTCTTGAGCGGGTCCAGGAAGAGGCGCCGGACGCCTGCGATGTGCGTCGGGCGGGCCTCGGCGAAGCGCTCTGCGCCCTCGGGTGTGATCACCGCGTAGGTTCCGCGCCCATCGGCTGCGCACCGCTCGCGCCGCACGAGGCCCTGCCGCTCGAGCCGGTCGACCAGCCGGGTCATTCCGCTGCGGGTGAGCAGCGCCGCATCGGCCAGCTCGCTCATGCGCAGGTGGTTGTCGCCGTTCTGGGTGAGGACGAGCAGCACCTCGTACTCGGGCACCGCGAGCCCGTGGGCCGCCTCGAGCTCGGCATCGAGCTCGGCGAGCACGCGTGCGTGCGTGCGCAGCAGACCGCGCCAGGCCGCAAGTTCGCGGCGCGAGAGCTGGGCTTCCGTCGCTTTCGCCATTGTTCACACTCTAACGTCGCCACCAGCGGCACGAGCGGGCCACAGAGGTATTGTGGGCGCCGTGGCCGAGGTCACCTACCTCGAGGCGATCCGCGCGGCGATGGCGGATGCCATGCGCGACGACGAGCGGGTGTTCCTGATGGGTGAGGACGTCGGCCACTTCGGCGGCCCGTTCGGCGTCTCCAAGGGCCTGCTCGACGAGTTCGGCGCGGAGCGCGTGATCGACACGCCGATCGCCGAGGAGGGCTTCGTCGGCGCCGCGTTCGGCGCGGCCTGGATGGGCGAGCGGCCGATCGCCGAGCTGCAATTCGCCGACTTCATCTCCTGTGCGTTCGACTCGATCGTCACCGTCGGCGCCAAGACGTACTGGCGCAGCGGCATCAAGCTGCCCGTCGTGATCCGCTCGCCGTTCGGCGGGGGCGTGCGCGGCGGGCCGTTCCACGCGAGCTGCCCGGAGGGGTTCTTCATCGGCACCGCAGGGCTCAAGGTCGTCTGCCCGGGAAGCGTCGAGGACGCCTACGGGCTGCTGCGCAGCGCGATCGAGGACGACGACCCGGTGCTCTACTTCGAGCACAAGGCGCTCTACCGGCGCCTGCGTGCGGAAGCGCCGGAGACGTCCGTGCGCACGCCGATCGGCCGTGCGCAGCTGGCCCGCTCGGGCTCCGACGTCACGGTCGTCGCCTATGGCGCGATGGTGGACATCGCCCTGCGCGCCGCCGTGGCGCTCGAGGACGAGGCCTCCGTCGAGGTGCTCGACCTGCGCACGGTGTGGCCGCTCGACGGCGATGCGATCCTCGAATCGCTCGGGCGCACGTCGCGTGTCTGCGTGCTGCAGGAGGCGAGCTCGTCGATCGGCGCGGCCGCCGCCGTGCTCTCGCTGATCGCCCAGGAGGGGTTCGAGCTGCTCGACGCGCCACCGCTGCTCGTCGCGGCGCCGATCGCGCCGGTGCCGTTCGCCCCCGAGCTCGAGGACGCGTACATCCCCTCGGTCGAGCGCGTCGTCCCGGAGCTGAGGAGGCTCGGTGCGTACTGACCCCGGGGCCGGCGAGGCGCTCCCCTGCGAGGACAGCGGCCAGGTCACGCGCGAGGACAAGCTTGCGCTCTTCCGGCTGGTGCTGCTCCACCGCCTGATCGAGGAGCGCGTCGGGCTGCTGTACCGGCAGGGGCGCGTGTCCGGATCGGTCTACACGGGGCGTGGCCAGGAGGCGGTGGGCGCCGCGGCGGGCTATGCGCTCGGGCCCGACGACGTCTGCGCGCCGCTCAATCGCGAGCTCGCCTGCCACCTCGCACGCGGCGTCACCCCGGCGGAGGCGTTCCGCAACTTCCTCGGCAAGGGCGACTCCCCGACCCGCGGCCGCGACGGCAATATGCACTTCGGTGCGCGCGAGCACGGCGTCTTCCCGCTCGTCTCGATGCTCGGCGACCTCTGCCCGGTGGTGGTCGGCGCCGCGCTCGCATTCAAGCGGCGGCGCGAGCCGCGCGTCGCCCTGACGTTCTGGGGCGACGGCGCCATGAGCACCGGCGATGTCCACGAGGGCCTCAACCTGGCCGCCGTGCTCAAGGTGCCGGCCGTGTTCGTGCTGCAATCCAACGGCTGGGCCTACTCCACGCCGACCAGCCGGCAGATGATCAACACCTGCATGGCCGACCGGGTCGAGAGCGGCTGGGGCATTCCGGCGACGCGCGTCGACGGCAGCGATGCCGTCGCCACGCTGATCGCCCTGCGCGGCGCCATCGAGCGCGCGCGCTCGGGAGCCGGCCCGCAGGCGGTCGAGGCCGTCACGCTGCGGCTCGACGGCCACGCTGCGCACGATGACGGTAGGTACATGGATCAGGCACAGTTGAGGGAGTACGCCCAGCAGCGCGATCCCATCGAGCGCCTGGCTGCCCGCCTGCGTCTCGACGGGCTCGCAGATGACGAGGTCGGCGCGCTGCGCGCGGCCGCAGCCGGCGAGGTCAGCTCGGGCCTCGAGGCCGCGGAGGCGTCGCCGGCACCCGATCCGGCCACGATCCTCGACGGCGTCTACGCGACGAAGCTGACGTGAGCGACGCCGCCGCGATCGCCGAGCGCGTGCGCGCGTTCGTCCGCGACGTCGTGATCCCAGCCGAGGGGCGCGACGAGGCCTCCGAGCACGGGCCGGCGCCGCAGCTGCGCGAGGAGTTGCAGGCGGCGGCCCGCGCGGCCGGCCTGTTCGCTCCCCACGTCGGCAAGGCGTTCGGCGGTCTGGGGCTCGACGTGCGCGGGCAGGCGCCCGTGCTCGAGGAGGCCGGCTACAGCCTGCTCGGCCCGCTGGCGCTCAACTGCTCGGCGCCCGACGAGGGCAACATGCACCTGCTAGAGGCGGTTGCGAGCCCCGAGCAGCAGGAGCGCTATCTACGGCCGCTGGCTGCAGGCGCCGTGCGCTCGGCGTTCGCGATGACCGAGCCGGCCCCGGGCGCGGGCTCCGACCCGACGATGCTGCTGACCACGGCGCGCCAGGACGGCGGCGACTGGGTCATCGACGGGCGTAAGCATCTGATCACCGGCGCGCAGGGCTGCGCGTTCTACATCTGCATGGCGCGCACCGACGAGGAGATCCGGCACGACGAGGGCGCGACGATGCTGCTCGTCCCGGCCGACAACCCGGGAGTGCGTGTCGAGCGCCTGATCCCGACGATGGACCGGGCCTTCGCCGGCGGCCATGCGGTCGTCGCGTTCGAGAACTGCCGGGTGCCGGCCGATGCGGTGCTCGGCGAGCCCGGGCTCGGCTATCGCTACGCGCAGGTCCGCCTCGCGCCCGCGCGCCTGACGCACTGCATGCGCTGGCTCGGGCTCGCTCGGCGTGCGCTCGACATCGCCCTCGACCGGGCCGGGGAGCGCTCGGCGTTCGGCGCGCCGCTGCTCGAGCACGGAATGGTGCAGGCGCTCGTGGCCGACTGCGTGATCGACATCGAGGCGAGCCGCGGCCTGATTCGCACCGGTGCGGAGGTGCTCGACGCCGGCGGTCGAGGAGCGCACGAGTCGTCGGTGGCCAAGGTCTTCGTGTCCGAGGCGGTCGGCCGGGTGGTCGACCGCTCCCTGCAGATCTGCGGGGGTCTCGGCGCGAGCGACGACCTGCCGCTGGCGCGCTATGCCCGCGAGGTGCGCGCCTTCCGCATCTACGACGGCCCGAGCGAGACGCACCGCTGGTCGATCGCGCGGCGCGCGGCGCGCCGCCGCCGGCGCGGGCAGTGAACGGCCCGGTCGACATCGTCGACACGCCCGCCGAGGCGGCCGCGCTGGCGTTGCCGCCGCTCGTCGTCCGCCGCCCGCTCGAGACATGGCTCGACGAACGGGGCCTTGGCCACGGCGCGCTCGCTGTCACGCGCATCGGTGCCGGCCACTCCAACGCGACCTTCCTGCTCGAGCGCGAGGACGTTCGCATGGTGCTGCGCCGGGCACCGCGCCCGCCGCTGCCGCCCTCGGCGCACGACATGCTGCGCGAGGCGCGCGTCCTGCATGCGCTCGAGGGCCGCGCGCGCGTCCCTCGCGTGCTCGCCGTCGACCAGGACGACGACGTGCTCGGCGTGCCGTTCTACATCATGGAGGAACTGCGCGGGCACGTCGTCACCGAGGAGCTGCCCGCATCGCTGGGCAGCTCCGGCGCCCGCCGGCTGGCGGGCCACGATCTCGTCGACGCGCTCGTCGAGCTGCATGCCGTCGACATCGCGAGCGCGGGCCTCGCCGATTTCGGGCGCCCCAACGGCTACCTCGAGCGCCAGGTCCGCCGCTTCGCGGCGCTCTGGGAGCACAACGCCACGCGCGACCTGTCGCTCGTGGCGGAGCTCGCGGCCTGGCTCCGCGACGCTCTGCCGCGTTCCGCCGAGGCCTGTGTCGTCCACGGCGACTACCGGCTCGGCAACGTGATGCTCGACCTCGAGCGGCCGCGCGTCCTGGCGCTGCTCGACTGGGAGCTCGCGACGCTGGGGAACCCGCTGGCCGATCTCGGCTACCTCGTGGCCACCTGGAGCGACGCGGGCTCGCCGCCGACCGTCCTCGACCTTTCCCCCGTGACGCGCGCCGACGGCTTCCCGAGCCGCGCCGGCCTGGTCGCGCGCTACGCCGAGCGCAGCGGGCGCGAGGTCGCAAGCCTCGCCTGGTACGAGGTGCTCGCACTATGGAAGGCGGCCGTGTTCTGCGAGGGCCTCTACGGGCGTTACCTGCGCGGGGAGACGGCGGATCCCTGGACGGCGAGCCTCCGCGATGGCGTGCCCGAGCTGCTGCGGGCCGCGACGGCGACCGCCGCCAGCGCCTGACGCGCTAAGACGGCAGGCGGCGGCGTGATCTTCGTGACCGACGACTGCCGCGGCACCTACGAGCGCCTCCTCGCGGCGGGCGTCGAGTTCACGCAGGAGCCGACCGAGCGCTTCTACGGAATCGACTGCGCGTTGCGGGACCCGTTCGGCAACCCGATCCGTTTCACCCAGCCGCCGGACGGCCCGATCGTCGTCCCGTCGGCCGAGGAGTTCAAGGCGCAATTCGAGTAGCTCGGGCACCCGCGAGCGGTTCAGCCGCAGTGAGCAGCCCTACATCACGCCGGGGAGGGAGCGCGCGGTCAGGATGACGCCGAGCGCGGTGATGATCACGGCGCTCGCCACCGGCAGCACCTGCACGAGGCGGCCGTGGTCCGACGGCAGGCGCGTGAACAGCTTGCGCGCGTAGAGCACCGCCAGGCCGATGCCGGAGATCACCGAGGCGAGGCCGAACGAGAAGGCCACGATCAGGGCCAACCCGAAGGCCAGGCGGTGGAGCGCGATCGCCGAGAGCAGCACGACGAGCGCCGAGGGGCACGGCAGCAGGCCGCCGGAGACGCCCAGCGCGACGAGCGAGCGCATCGAGAGCTCGTCGGGCACCGCGTGCGAATGATCGTGCCCGTGATCGTGCCCATGGTCGTGCGCGGCGTGCTCGTGCCCATGGTCGTGCGCGGCGTGCTCGTGACCGTGGTCGTGCGCGGCCGGCGCGGCGGTCGTGCGCGCGCGCGCCGCGCGCAGCCAGCGCTTCAGGCGGTCGCGGATCGCGAAGGCGCCGATGCAGACGACCATCACGCCAGAGGCGAGGTTGAGCCACGGGTACAGCTGATCGGGGACGATGAACTGCGAGAGCGAGAGCGTGACGATGCCGAGCGCGAAGACCCCGGCCGTGTGCGTGATCGTGACCGTGGCGCCGAGCACCAGCGCGTGCCGCGCCTGTCCGCGCGTGCCGGCGAGGTAGGCGGCCACCATCGTCTTGCCGTGCCCCGGCGTGAGGGCGTGGACCATCCCGAATACGAGCGCGAGCCCGAGTGCGACGATGGCGCCCCAGAGGGTCAGGTGACCTCCGTTCTCGATCAGGGAGACGAAGCCGCCGTCGCTCTTGGCCGAGTTGGAGGCCTCCGCCGGCGCGTACTCGTCGTGCAAGGGGATCGCCTGCACGGCGAGACCGCCTGAGCCGAGCGCCGCGACCGTCGTCTCGGAGCGGATGTCGGGCGGCGAGTGCAGCAGGTCGGTCGGGTAGTGCGTGAGGGCGTGCGTGCGATCGGCGACCGAGGCGTCGGTGGAGCGCACGGCGACGCCGTCGCCCCGTGCGACCAGTAGCTCGCGCCAGCCCACGCGGTCGGTCGCGTAGCTGTTGGAGAGCTGGAACGTGTGCTGCGAGCCGTCGAGCTTGAGGCCCACGGCGCGGAAGCGGGCGTCCAGTCGAGTCGTCGAGAGGCCACCCTGGCCGCGCGGGAACCGGACATGCTCCTCCTCGAGCGCGAGCCGGACGGGGCGCCCGTCGGCCAGGAGCTGCAGATGGGGTGCCACGATCGCGACGAGCCGCTTGCTCTCGCGCCCGGCCTCGGCGGTCGAGATGTGCCCGTCGCCGTTGGCGTCGACAATCCCCCGCCGCTGGAAGGTCGGGATCTCTGCCATGTCGAGCACGTAGCGCACCGAGACGTTGCCCGTCGCGAGGTCGAGGCGCGTGTACTGGTTGACCGTGAAGTTGCCGAGCGGATGCGCCATCGCAACCGCAGGAGCCAGCGCGGCGAGCGCCAGGACGATGATCAGCGCGACGCGCGCCCTCACGGGAGCCTCGCCAGCAGTCGCCCCGCGGCCGGGGCATCGAGCGGGTGGAAGCGCGGCGTGTGCGCAAGCGCCTTGCGCAGCGCCGTGCGCGCCAGGCCGTGCTCGCCGGCGCAGGCCGCGATCGCGCCGAGGTGCCATGAGAGCTGCGGGTCGATGGTGCCGAGGCGGTTCGCGAGCTTGGCCTGCGGCAGCGCCTGGCGGCACTTGCCGGCCGAGTACAGCGCCCAGGCCAGCGCGTCGTGGCCGTACACGGACGGGCGGAAGGCGAGCGCCTTGCGGGCGAGCGTCACGACGGCGGCGCGCGAGAGCGTCCCCGGGTGCGAGGCGTCGAAGAGCGCCGTCTCGAGATCGGCGTTGCCGCCCGCCCGGATGAAGAGGGCGTTCTCGACGCCCACGAGCGCGTAGGCCTCCTTGGCGCCGGCGGCGTTGCCGCGCGCCGCGCGCACGTCGCCGAGCTGCGCGACGATGTCGGGCAGGGGCAGGTGGGAGGCCGCGCGCTCGTACCACCGCTGCGCCAGCGGGAGGTCGCCGCGGGCGACGGCGACGGCGCCGAGGCCGGCCTCGGCACGCGCGTAGTTGGGGAGCAGCGCGAGCGCGTGGCGGTATTCCCTGGCTGCCGCGTCGGTGTGGCCCGACTTGAGCAGCAGCGTGGCCAGCTGCACGCGTGTCCACTGCGTGTTCTCGGGAGCACCCGAGCCAGCGTCGACGGCGCGGCGCATGAGGCGCGTCGCTCCCGCGACGTCGCCCTGCAACTCGCGCGAGTAGCTGAGGCGCGCGTAGGCGACGAGCCCCGGGCGCAGGTGGCCGAGGCGGGCAAAGGCCGCGAAGCCCTGCTTGTAGCGCCCGAGCTCCACCGAGGCGTCGCCGATCATGGCGAGCGCGGGCGGCGAGAACCCGTGCGAGAGAGCGAGTGCGCGCCTGCCCAGGCGCAGCGCCTCGCGGAAGTCGTGGTAGGACAGCGCCAGCGAGCCCTCACCGATCGTGGCGTCGATTCCGCCCGGGTCGCGCTCGAGGGAGCGAGTGAGCAGCGTGTGCGCCTTCGTGTAGTACGAGGGGTCGTTCGTCTCGCGTGCCCGCTGCAGATAGGCGATGCCGAGATCGCCCTGGAGGCGCGCGTTTGCAGGATGCAAAGCCAATCGGCTCTGCAACTCACTCACTTGAGTGGCGTCGCCCGTGAGCGATGTCACGGGGTCGAGGGT
>JALYLC010000663.1 GCA_030774435.1 Actinomycetota bacterium | reverse complement strand
GTGCTGGGAGCCCTGCTCGTGCTGCTGCTCTGGATCGGGTACGGCTACTGGCAGTTCCGCAGCTCGCTGAGCGACGCCAACGCGCGCGTCGACGCGCGCACGCGGGCTGCCCTGACGCCGGGTGGCTCGCTGCTGTCGGACGTCTCCACCACGCTCGTGCTCGGATCCGACCGGCGCCCGGACGGTGGCGCGGGGCGCTCGGACTCGATCCTGCTCGTGCGCGTCGATCCGGGTGCCAACCGGATCGCGGAGCTGTCGATCCCACGCGACCTGCGCGTCACGATCCCGGGGCACGGGGACGATCGCATCAATGCGGCCTACACGCTCGGCGGTCCCGCTCTGGCGATCGAGACCGTGCGGGCGCTGACGGGCATCCCCGTCAACCACGTGGTGCTCGTCGACTTCTCGGGCTTCCGCGAGCTCGTCGATGCGCTCGGCGGTGTGACGATCGACAATCCGACGAAGATCATCTCGAACAGCTTCGACGGCCACCCCTGGCGCTTCGGGCGCGGCCGCCTGCACCTCGACGGTCGCCACGCTCTGGCCTACGCGCGCGTGCGCGAGAACACCGCCAACCCCTCGGACAACGACGTCACCCGTGGGCTGCGACAGCAGCGCGTGCTCCAGGCGATCGGCAGCAGCCTGGCGTCGCCCGGGACGCTGCTGCACCTGCCGCGGGTCGGCGATGCGATCGGCAAGCCGCTCACGACCGACCTCTCGGCCGACGACCTGCTGGAGCTCGGCTGGCGGCAGATGCGGGCCTCGAGCACGCTGCACTGCCACCTGGGCGGAACCATCACCTCGGTCGGAGGCGCCAGCGAGCTGATCGGCGGCGACGAGAACCGCCGCGTCATCCTCGCGGTACTGGGCAAGTCGGCGCCGCTCGCACCGGCGCCGGGCGACACGTTTGCCGCCGGCTGTACGTAGGGCCGCTAGGCGCTTCGCTGCTTGGAGCTGTCGCTCTTCTTGGACGAGGAGCTCTCGCCGCCCGAGCCGTTCGAGTTCGAGCCCTTGGAGTCGGAGCCCTTCGAATCGGAGCTCTTGGACTCCGACCCCGAGCCCGAGTCCGAGCCACTCCCGGACGACACCGCCGCGCCTTCCTTCGAGCCGGACTCGGAGCCTCCGCCCGAGTCGGGCTTGGCGCCGTTGGCGCCCTTGCGGCCGTAGTCCGTGGCGTAGAAGCCCTTGCCCTTGTAGTGCACGGCGGGTGCGAACAGCACGCGCTGCACGGGCTTGCCGCAGACCTCGCAGAGCGTCACGGGCTCGTCCGAGAAGCGCTGGACGACCTCGAAGCGGTGTCCATCGGGGCAGAGGTACTCGTAGATCGGCATCTGGGCCCAGTATATCCAGAGCCCCCGCCGAACACTGGCACTCTCGCACCGAGAGTGCCAAGACGAGAGGTGACGGCTATGCTGGCCCGCGCGCCGGCATGCGGATCGCCATCGTCACCGATTACTACTACCCGATGCTTGGCGGCATTACCGAGCACGTCCACGGACAGGCTCGAGAGCTCGCGCGGCGCGGCCACGAGGTGACCGTCGTGACCGGCCATCTGCTGCACACGCCCGCGATCGCCGACCAGGATGCCCGGCCGGTTGCCGACGAGGGGTTCGAGGTCGTGCGCGTGGGCGTCGGCGTCCCGCTCTACGGCAACGCGTCGC
Organism: Actinomycetota bacterium; assembly: GCA_030774435.1. GTDB lineage: Bacteria > Actinomycetota > Thermoleophilia > Gaiellales > JALYLC01 > JALYLC01. The sequence goes on along the minus strand of JALYLC010000663.1, from coordinate 9,437 downwards.
AGACGATCCACACCGTGCCCGCAGGGCTCGTGCTGCAGCTGCGCAGGCTGTTCAGGCGGCTGGACGTCGATGTCGTGCACCTGCACGCGCCCTATAACCCCAGCATGTGCGCGATCGCGCCGCTCGCGATCCCCGACCGGGCGATCGGCGTCGCCACGTACCACTCCGTCTTCGCGCCGGGCGTGCTGCTCGACGTGTTCGCGCCCATCCTGCGGCGCTGGCTCGGCCGGCTCGATGCGCACGTCGTCGTCTCCGAGGCCTGCATCGGCTCGCTCGCGCCCTACTTTCCCTACGACTACCGCATCATCCCGAACGGCATCGACGACCGGCACTTCTCGCCCGAGGCCGAGCCGCTGCCCGAGTTGCGCGAGGGCGGCAAGCCCCTCATCCTGTTCCTTGGCCGCTTCGATCCGCGGAACGGACTGCCGACGATGCTCGAGGCGTTTCAACAGGTACATGCGGAGCACGAGGGATCGGTGCGGCTGTGCGTCGTCGGCGACGGGCCGCTGGGAAACGTCTACCGGCGCAAGCTCCCCGAGCGCGTGGCGGACGACGTGATCTGGGCCGGGCGCGTCGACTGGTCGCGCCCGCGCTATTACGCATCGGCGGACATCCACTGCACGCCCTGTCAGCGCGCCTCCTTCGGCATGGTGCTGCTCGAGGCGATGAGCACCGGCCGCCCGGTCGTGGCCAGCCGCATCTCCGGCTTCCAGCTGCTCATGGAGCACGGCAAGCAGGGACTGATGGTGAGCCCCGCCGACGACGCGAACCGCTTCGCCTCGGCGCTCCTCTACCTGCTCGACCGCCCCGCCGAGCGCGCCCGAATGGGGCGCGAGGGCCGCATCACGGCCGTGACGCGCTACGCCTGGTCGAGCGTCGCCGTGCAACTCGAGCAGCTCTACGACGAGCTGCTCGCTCGCAAGCGGGGCTCAGGATGAGGAAGCGAGCGGTCGTCCGGCGCTTCGTCGGTGCATCGGCCGTGATGATCGCCGCCGGCGCCGCACTCGCCGCAGTCGTCGGCTGGGCGCTCGCGGGCTGGGCGGGCTGGGCGTTCTTCGCCCTCGTCTGCCTGCTGGTCGTCGTCTGGGCCTGGGCCTCGTTCACGCCCAACTCGCCGCTCTTCGGCAAGGTGCTGACCGGGCGCGGAACGAACGACCGCATTCTGGCCCTGACCTTCGACGACGGCCCCTCCTCCGAATGGACGCCACGCGTGCTCGATGCGCTGCGCGCCAGCGGGGTGCGCGCGACGTTCTTCGTGCTGGGCCGTCACGCCGAGGCGCACCCCGAGCTGATCCGCCGCATGAGCGAAGAGGGCCACGAGATCGCCTCCCACGGCTACGACCACGCCCTGCTGACGTTCGCCTCGCAGGCGGACGTCGAGCAACAGCTGGAGCGCACCGAGGCCTCGCTCGCAACCGCGCTCGGCAGGCAGTTGCACCCGCTGCTCTTCCGTGCCCCGCACGGTTTTCGCAATCCGTTCGTCGCGCGCGCGACCGCGCACCGCGGCTACGAGGTCGTCGGCTGGACGAAGGGTGTGTGGGACACGGCCAAGCCGGGCGCCGAGGCCATCGTGCGACGCACGATCGGCGGCTTCCGACCCGGTGGGATCCTGCTGCTGCACGACGCGGACGGCAGCGGGGCGGGCGACGATCGCAGCCAGACCGTGGAGGCCGTGCCCGAGATCGTCGAGCGGGCGCGCGCGGCTGGCTACGAGCTCGTGACCGTCTCGGAGCTTGCGACGCGCGCGCCCGCCAGGCGCACGGCGCCGTGGCGCATCGTGGCCGGGCTGGCGTTGTTCGCGGTGCTGCTCGAGCTCGCGCTGCGCTCGGTGAACGTCAGCACCGTGACCGCGGTCAACGTCGCCTGGTGGTGGGTGATCGCCTCGCTCGGTCTCAACCTGCTGTCGATCCTGCTCAAGGCCGTCGTCTGGAAGGCCGCGCTCGACACGATCCCGGGAAAGCCGCGCTTCCTCTACGGGCACGTCGTGCCGGCGCTCTTCGTCGGCTTCCTGCTCAACACGCTGCTGCCCGCGCGCCTCGGCGAGATCGGGCGCGTGGCCGTGCTGCAGCGGCGCCTGAAGCTCGTCGGCACGGACGTGCCGAACGCCACGCTGGCAGGCTCAGTCGTGGCCGAGCAGATCGTGCTCGCGATCGCGCTCGTCGTGATCATGGGACTGCAGCTGCCGTTCGTGAACGTGCCGGCGCGCTTCGAGCACATGATCCTCGCCTTCGGCGGCGTCATCATCGTGGTGCTGCTGGCGGTGATCGGCCTCGAGGCCTTCTCGCGCAGGAGCCGCCGGAGCCTGCGCCGGGACCTGGCGTTCACGCGCGGGCAGCAGGCGCTCGCGATGCTGCACCCGATCGCGCGCGGCATGCAGCGCGGACAGACGGTGCTGCGCCGCCCGCGCACGGCCGCAGGCGCCCTGGGAGCTGCTCTGCTCTCGTGGGCCGCGCAGATCGCCGGCATCTACGCCGCGCTGGCCGCCGCCGACATCCATCCCACGATCGGCCGCGCGGGGCTCGTCTTCCTCGTCTCGACGCTCGTGCAGCTCTTCCCGTTCTGGCCGGGCAACATCGGCCTGTTCCAGGCTGCGGTGTCTCAAGTGCTCGTGCAGGCCTATCCCATCGACTTCCCGCACGCCCTCGCCTTCGCGGTCGGACTGCAGGTGATCGAGGTCAGTCTCGGCGTCGGCCTGGGCTTCTGGTTCCTCTCGCGCGAGGGCCTGTCGCTGGCGGAGGTTCGCCGCCTGCGCGGCGACGACTAGCCCCTCGGCTGACTGCGCGCGATAGCTCTCCCGCCGTGTCCCGCGACCCCGCCTACGGTGGAAGCATGCACAGAGCGGGCGCGCGGCGACTACGGCCTTTCCAGGAGGTCACGTCCCCCCGCGTGGGGGAGCTACCTCTGCATATCCGAGTCGATATCCAGGTGTATGGGCAGGTTCTCCTCCACTCGGCCGCGAGCCGTTGCCGCGTCGCTTGCGGTCGTGCTGACGGCGCTCGCCACGGCGTTGCCGGCCGACGCGTCGAGGCGCCCGCCGGGACCGAAGCAGGCGTCGCCCGCGCCGCGCTCGGTCGTGCAGACGGCGCAGGTCCCGTTCCGCTGGCACAAGTCCAAGCGCGCCAAGGGCTATGACCTGAGGATCGCGCGCGACCGCCGCTTCACGTCCGAGATGCAGACGGTGCATGTGCGCGTCGTGGGCAAGCGGCTGCTGCTCGCTCCGGGGCGCTGGTTCTGGAAGGTGCGCTCCACGGGCAAGGTCAACTCGCGCTGGTCGAACATCATGCAGGTGGTCGTGCGCCCGAAGGGCGACGCGTACCCGCCCTCGCGCCCCACCGCGCTGCGCGTCACGGCGGTCGCGGCCGACAGCGTCACCGTGATGTTCGGCGCCTCGCACGACGACGGGCGCGTGGCGCGCTACGAGCTCCTGTCAGGGACGAAGGTGATCGCGACAGGAGCCGCCGCGCCGCTGACCGCCCAGCGGCTCGCCTGCGCCACGACCTTCACGCTGCGCGTGCGCGCCGTCGACGGCGTCGGCCACCTGTCCGTGACATCCCCCGTCGCACATGCCCGCACGCGCGCGTGCACCGACAACGTGCCGCCCGATGCACCGGGCAACGTGCACGCGATCACGGTTGCCGACACCAGCGTGGCGCTGGCCTGGGATCCCGCGCACGACTCCGACGGGACCGTGACGCGCTATGCCGTGTACCGCAACGGCGCACTGCTCGGGCAGCCCCACAGCACGGGGTTCCTGGCGGCGCACCTCGCGCCGGCCACCCCCTACCGCTTCACGGTCGTCGCGATCGACGGCGGCGGGCATCGCTCCGCCGCCGGCACCCTGAGCACCACCACCCAGCCGCCGCTGCCCGCGACCGGGCCCGCCTACGCGTACATGCTGGCGACGACGGGTGCCAGCTTCGACGACCTGCAGCGGCACTACCTGCAGATCGCGGCCGTGTCCCCGACCTACTTCCACCTCGGGACCGACCTCTCGATCCTGGGGCAGGACGACCCGCTGGTGACCGGCTGGGCGCGCCTGCGCGGCATCGACGTCGAGCCCCGGATCGAATCGCAGGATCCCGCGATCCTGCACGCGCTGCTGTCGAGCGACGCCAACCGCTCCGACCTGATCGGGCGCATCTCGGCACTCGTCGCGGAGCACGGCTACGACGGCATCAACATCGACTTCGAGGCCGGCGCGGCGACTGACCGGCCGCTGCTGACGGCATTCGCGAGCGAGCTCGCGCAGACGCTCCACGCCCAGGGCGCGAAGCTGACGATGGCCGTCGCCGCCAAGACCGGCCCGACGCTGACCGCGCGCGCCGGCTTCTACGACTATCCCGCGCTGGCCGGCATCGCCGACCGGCTGTTCGTGATGGCCTGGGATCTCCACTGGGCGACGAGCCCGGCCGGGCCGATCTCGGACGCCACCTGGGTCGGCAAGATCATCACGTACGTCACGTCCGTCCCGAACGCCTCGCGCTTCATCATCGGCACGCAGCTGTACGGCTTCGACTGGCCCCTGGGCGCGAAGGCCACGCCCTACGAGTGGGGTGACATGACCACCAGGCAGACCGGGCTCGGTGCGCAGACGACCTGGGACGCCGTGGCTCAGGAGCCGTTCTTCACCTACACGGACAGCTCGGGCGTGGCGCACACGGCCTACTACGCGAACGCCCAGAGCGTGCAGGGGCGGCTCGGCCAGGCACGCGCGGCGGGACTCGGCGTCGGACTCTGGCGCCTCGGCGACGAAGACCAGGAGACATGGAGCATCCCATCACTAAAGCCCTGACGCGCATCGTTGACTTCTTTTTCGGACTGGCCTGGCGGAGCCTGCTCGGCGGTTACTTCCTCCTGCTCGCAGGCATCGTCTGGTTCATCAAGAGCTCGTACCTGCCCGCGCTCTGGCTCGACCCGCTGTTCGGGCTCTACAGCCTGTGCGTGACCATCTACCTGCTTTCCCGCTTCAGCCTCTCGCTGCTCTACCACCCGGCGCGCCGAGGGCCTGACGAGCTGCCGACTGTCGCGGTCGTGATCCCGGCCATGAACGAGCAGACGGCGATCGAGACGACGCTGGCCTCGATCTTCGCGCTCGACTACCCGCAGCACCTGCTCTCGGTGTTCGCCGTCGACGACGGCTCGACCGATGCAACCTGGGAGCGAATGGCGTTCGCCGCACGGCGCTTCCCGAACCTGCATGCCATCCGCTTCTCGCACAACCGCGGCAAGCGCGCCGCCATGGCCGCCGGCATCCGTGCCACCAACGCGCAGGTCATCTGCTTCGTCGACTCGGACTCCACGCTCGAGCCCGACGCCCTGCGCGAGATCATCAAGCCGTTCCGCGACCGCCGCGTCGCCGCCGTGACCGGCCACGCCGACGTGCAGAACCGGGCCTACAACGTGCTCACGCTGCTTCAGCAGGTGCGCTACTTCGTGGCCTTCCGCGTAATCAAGGGCTCGGAGTCGATCTTCGGCGCCGTGACCTGCGCCTCGGGCTGCTTCTCGGCCTACCGGCGCGACCGCCTGCTCGAAGTGCTGCCGGCCTGGGAGACGCAATCGTTCCTCGGCCGCGAGGCCACGTTCGGCGACGACCGCGCGCTCACCAACATGCTGCTCAAGCGCTCGCGCGTCGTGTACCAGTCGACGGCGCGCTGCGCCACCAACGTGCCGCATCAATTCAAGGGCTTCCTGGTGCAGCAGACGCGCTGGAAGAAGAGCTGGCTGCGCGAGTCGCTGATCGCCTCGACGTTCTTCTGGCGCAAGAACCCGATCGCCTCGATCCCGACCTACGCCTCGAACGTCTTCCCCATCGTGGCGCCCGTCGTGATCTTCCACGCCTGCATCTGGAACCCGCTCGCGCACGGCTCGGATCCCTGGATGTACCTCGTCGGCCTCTACGCGATGGCCGTGCTCTACAGCCTCTACTACGGCTTCACGCGGCGCAAGCCGTACTGGTGGGCCGGCATTGCCTTCGTCCTGCTCTACGCCACCGTGCTGATCTGGCAGACCTATTGGGCCATCGCCACCGCGCGCAAGACCGCCTGGGGGACGCGCTCCGGACGCGCAGACGACGGCCTCGGCTTCCGCATCATCGGCACGATCGGCTCGCCCCAGCCCTCGGGCATCCCGCTCTGCACTCAGGTCGAGCGCATCGGGGCGCTCGCCGGCAGCGAGCTCGGAGTGGCCGCGTGATCGAACGGAAGTTGCCGGTGAACCTCGTCCGCGGCACCCTGGCCTGGGTCGTCGGGCTGGTCGCGGTTCCCCTCACGGCAGTGCCGTTCGTCGCCTACGCGCATTACAGCCAGGAGGGGCGCCTGATCGCGCTGCACGTCGACAGGACGTTCCGCGGCCCGGCCTACGCGCGCCTGAACGGCGCCGACCTGCGCTACTTCCGCAGTCAGCACCTCCACTACAGCAACGCCGTGATCGTGCTGAACGTGCACGCCGTCATGGACGGCGGAGGCGGCGAGGCTCCCAACCCCGAGAGCAGCGTGCTCCCGGTCAAGCTGTTCGGCGATGACATGCAGATGCTGCACGAGGCCGGCTACCGAACGGTCACGCCCGAGCAGATCACGGCCTGGCGCGCTGGCGTACTCGATCTGCCCCACGACGCGCTGCTGCTGACGTTCGACGACGGCCGCACCGACACCGTGCTGAATGCTGCGCCTATCCTCAAGCGCGTCGGCATGGGCGCGACGGTGTTCGCGATCGGCAACGCCTGGACGCGCTCGCCGCTGTACGAGGCCTCGCCCGGCGGCCTGCGCTCGCTGCAGCGCCAGGGCTGGTCGATCGAGGCCCACGCCTCCGCCCCGCTCGCGAGCGTCGACGCCGGCGGCGGCCGCAGCCTCCCCTACCTCAGCGCCCGCCGCTCGCACGACGGGAAGCTCGAGACGCTGGCCCAGTTCCGCCGGCGCGCGGCAATCGAGTACACCAACGCTCGCAAGGCCGCGCAGGGCATCGCTCACCGTCCTGTGGTGGCCTTCGCCTGGCCGTTCGGGGCCTACGGCGCAGACACCCGCACGAACGACCCGCGCCTGGCGGCCATCAACCTCATGGAGGCCCGCCGCGTCTACAGCCTCGGCTTCAACGAGGACGGCCAGCCGACGTTCGGCCTGCTGACGAAGGCGACCGATCCGATGCGGATCGCTCGCTTCGAGCTGGTGCCCACGCTCTCGCCGCGCGCGCTTTTCGAGCGGCTGGAGCTGGCGATCGCGGCCACGGCGCCGGAGGTTTCCCGTGCTGGGTAAGAACTTGCGGGCGGTCGCGTCCGCCAAATGGCACACGCCGCGTGTGTCATTTGGCGTCTTCGCGCTGCTCGCAACAGCCCTCTGGGCCGCCACGGCGGGCGCCGCCACCCCCTCCTCCAGCCTCCCCAGGGCCCGCCCCGCGGGCACTCCGATCGTCCTGGCGCTGACCGCCACGCATCCGACGCCGGCGGCGCTCGGGTCGCTCTCGGCGCACCTCTCCTCGATCGGGATGATCTCGCCCGGGTGGCTCGAGCTGCAGCCCGGCGGGCGCTTCAACTACAACGCCGAGGATGCCTTCACGGCCGGCCTCATGGCGCGCGGCGCGCGACTCGTGCCCGTGCTTGCCGATCCGGAGCACCTGGCCGGCGAGCTGCTCGCCAACGGCCCGCTGCGGCGCCGGCTGGCGTTGCGGCTGAGCGTCGCGCTGCACGCGCTGGGCGCGCGAGGGGTCGTGCTCGACTGGCGCGACCTGCCGCCGACGGCGCGCGCGCAGTATCCGACGTTCGTGCACGAGGTGCGCGTCGAGCTCGGCCCGGACGCACAGATCATCGTCACGGTGCCGCCGGTGCGGACGATGATCGCGCTCAAGAAGGGCGCCTACGACCTGCGCGCGCTCTCGCGCCCGGCAAGGCTGCTCGTGCTCGCGTGGAACGAGCACGGCCCGCGCAGCGAGCCCGGCCCCGTCGCCTCGCTGGCGTTCTGGAAGAAGACGCTGCGCACCGTCCTGCGCGCCGCCCCGCGCCCGCGCGTCCTGATGGGCGTGCCGACCTGGGGCTGGGAGTGGAGCGCGGGCGCCGGAGCGGAGCAGGCGACGCAGGCCGCGCTCTTCCCGAAGGCGACCGAGACGGCCCTCTCGCGGCCCTACGGCGCGCGCGTGGGAGACCGCGCCTGGGTCGAGTCGGATCGCTCCGTGCAGCTCAAGCTGCTGACGGCACGACAGGCGCGCATCGCCGGCGTGGCGCTGTGGGTGCGCGGCGGAGAGTCCTCCGCGACCTGGCGTCAGCCGCTCTTGACGCCGCCGGGGGGGACGCTCTCCCGGTAGCACGGGGCGTCGGTGAACGCCGCGAGCGGATCGTTCTCGCGGGATGCCGGCGGCTCGCGCTGACGGCGCTTGCGATCGAGCAGCACGACGGCGCCGCCCACGAGTCCGCCTGCGACCACGCTGCGAGCACGCCGCAGCCGCGAGCGACGGCCCTTCATTGGACCCGACGGTAGGCGATGAAGGCCGCCACAGCGCCGAACACGAGTTGCAGCGTGATCCAGTTGTTGGAGAGGCGGGCGTGCGAGTCGAGGATCGGCACGGCCTGCCAGGCCACGACGTACGCCAGAACGCTGCCTCCGGCGGCGATCACGCCGGCCTCGGGGCCGCGGTAATACCCGCTCGTGCGCGTGACGACCTCGGCCATGAGCACGCCGACGCCGAACGCCACGAGGAAGCCGAAGAAGCCGAAGCCCGAGTTCGCGAGCGCGCCCATGGCGATCCCGACCGCCAGCGCCGTGCCCGCCGCGGCGCCGATCGCCGTGACCGCGCGAGCGGGCTTGAGCCGGACGAGCGCGCTGCGCGGCATCCGGGCGCAATCGCGGCACTTGACCCCGACCGGCGCGTGCACCATGCACTCGGTGCAGATGGGCTTCCCGCAGTTCGAGCACGACACGAGCGTCTCGACGTTCGGGTGGTTGGCGCAGCGGGGAGCCGGCTCCTCCTCGATGGCAGACATAAACCCGAGCGTAGACGATCGTTTTGCGGCGTCCCGCAGGTCAGTCAGTCGGGCGCAGGCGCACGACCAGCCGGCCCGAGAGGGCGCCGTAAAGGGAGCGCAGCATGAGGCCCGCGATCGGCCACGCGACCGCCGCCCACACGACGACGGTGGCGATCACGCGGGCCCGTCCGCCGAGCGGCGAGAGCGCGACGCCGAAGGCGAGGAAGAGCGCCGCCGCGAACGACGCCGTGATCGCGCACGGCACGAGCGAGCGCCGGTAGCCGCCACCTCCGCACAGCTCGAGCGCCCGCCGGCAGGCCGTGAAGCCCGCGCCATCGCCCGCCCCTGCCGCGACGGGCGCGAGCCCGAGCGGTGCGAGCAGGAGCGGCACGAGGAAGATCGCGGCGAGGTGCAGGATCGCGACGGCGCCGAACGGCGGCGCGACGAGCAGCGACGTCGCGACGATGCCGGGCAGCGTGCGGCGCAGGCG
>JALYLC010000662.1 GCA_030774435.1 Actinomycetota bacterium | reverse complement strand
GTCCTGACCGACGGGCGCGTCGAGGACCCGACCGGGGAGGTGGGCCGCGCCGCGGCACGGCTCGGCCAGGCGGCCGACGCCGCGCATGTCATCGACATCGAGGACGGGCCGGTTCGCCTCGGGCTCGCTGCGCGCCTCGCAGAGGCCGCCCGCGCGCGCCGCCACGTGCTCACCGACCCACCCGCGATGCCGAGGACGGCAGCATGACCGAGCCACAGATCCCCGAGCAGCTCGTCCGCCACGGCGGCGACGAGATCGACGTGCCGCACAAGCCGGGCGACGTGGGCAGTGCCGAGCCACTGCGCCGCAAGCGCCGCGACCGGCCGCTCGTGATCGTTCTCACCGGCCACGGCAAGGGCAAGAGCACCTCTGCGTTCGGGATGCTCATGCGCTCCTGGGCGCGCGGCTACCGCTGCGGCGTCTTCCAGTTCGTCAAGTCCGGCAAGTGGAAGGTCGGTGAGGCAAGGGCGGCAGCCGCCCTCGGCGGCATCGACTGGGAGAAGATGGGCGACGGCTGGTCGTGGCTCTCGAAGGATCTCGAGGAATCGGCCGACAAGGCCCGCGAGGGCTGGGCGGGCGTCAAGCGCATGATCGCCGAGGAGCGCTACGAGTTCCTCCTGCTCGACGAGATCACCTATCCCATCAAGTGGGGCTGGATCGACCTCGACGACGTGATCGTGACCCTGCACGACCGCCCCGGCTTCCAGCACGTGGTGCTGACCGGCCGCGACGCCCCACCCGAGCTGATCGCGGCCGCAGATCTCGCGTCCGAGGTCGTGAAGCTGAAGCACCCGATGGACGCCGGCATCCGCGCGCAGCAGGGCATCGAGTGGTAGCCACTGCACACACCGGGGTCAGACCCCAGTCCGAGCATGCAACTTCTGGGGTCAGGCACGCAAGTTGCGTGCGTGACCCCAGATCTTGCGGGATGCATATTTTGGGGTCAGACCCCTTTATATGCAGGGGCGGAGGGGGCGCGTGATCCCTCGCATCGTCATTGCCGGTACCAGCTCGGGGGCTGGGAAGACCACCGTGGCGTGCGGCATCATCGGGGCGCTGCGGGCGCGCGGGCATGGTGTTCAGGGCTTCAAGGTCGGTCCGGATTACATCGATCCGAGCTACCACGCACTCGCTTCGGGCCGGCCGGGCCGCAATCTCGATGCGTTCCTGAGCGGGCCCGAGCTGATGGCGCCGCTCGTGCGCCACGGCGGCGAGGGGGCGGACGTCGCCGTGGTCGAAGGCGTCATGGGGCTCTTCGACGGCGCCTCGGGGCGCGGAGAGCTGGCTTCGACCGCCCACGTCGCGAAGCTGCTCGACGCTCCCGTGCTGCTCGTCGTCGACGCGGCCTCCATGGCGCGCTCCGCGGCCGCGATCGTGCACGGTTACCGGACCTTCGACCCGGAGGTGAGGGTTGCGGGCGTGGTCTTCAACCGCGTCGGATCGGATCATCACGAGCAGCTGCTGCGCGACGCGCTCGCCGACCTCGGCGTGGCGGTCCTCGGCGCGTTGCGCCGCGACGAGCGGGTGGCCACGCCCGAGCGGCACCTCGGTCTCGTGCCCGCCGATGAGCGCGAGAGTCGCGCACGCACCGCCCTCGCCACGCTCAGCGACGCCGTGGAGCGCTACGTCGATCTCGACGAGGTGATGCGGCTCGCGCGCTCCGCTCCCGAGACGGCGGGCCCGGCGTGGAGCCCCGAGCCGGCGGGCGAGACCGTCCGCGGCGCCCGCATCGCGATCGCGCGCGGGCCCGCCTTCTCGTTCCACTACCAGGAGAACCTCGAGCTGCTCGAGGCCTCCGGCGCAGAGCTGCAGGGCTTCGATCCGATCAGCGACGAGGCGCTCCCCGGCGGCGCAGGCGCGCTCGTGCTCGCGGGCGGGTTCCCCGAGGTCTTCGGCGGCGAGCTGGCCGCCAACGAGCCGCTGCGCAGCGAGGTTGCGGCCTTTGCGCGCTCGGGCAAGCCCGTGCTCGCCGAGTGCGGCGGCCTGCTCTACCTCGCGGCGGAGCTCGACGGGCAGGCGATGTGCGGCGCGCTTCCGGTACGGGCGAACATGACGCGCCGGCTGACGCTCGGCTACCGCGAGGCGACCGCGCTGGCGGCGACGCCCTGGCTCGAAGCGGGCGAGAAGGTACGCGGCCACGAGTTCCACTACTCACAGGTCGAGCCGACGAATGGCGGCGGGCAGGCCGCCTGGAAGCTGGCCGCGCGCGGCACGGAGCGCAACGAGGGCTACGTCGCCGGCGGCGTCCAGGCGAGCTTCCTGCACGTGCACTGGGCGGCCTTCCCGCAGATTGCGAGCCGGCTCGCCGCAGCCGCGCGGGAGCCGGCGTGAGCGCTCCGCCGCTCGTCGTCGTCGGCATCGGCGCAGACGGCTGGGCCGGGCTCGCCGAGCCGGCACGCGC
>JALYLC010000661.1 GCA_030774435.1 Actinomycetota bacterium | reverse complement strand
ATGCGGGTCGCGCTCTACAACGACCTGCTCTGGCACCTGCACGACCTCTGGCCCGAGCTCGCGCTGCCGAGTTGCGCGCTGCTCTACAAGAAGTGGACGACGCGGATCGCCCGGCGCCTGGCCCGCGCCGAGCAGACCGCACGCGTCAAAATCGCCCGCGACGAACTCAGTCACATCCGCGAGCTCTCCCACACCATCAACGCGCTCGAGGCCGAGATCTCAGACCTCGTCGCCCAGGTCGCTCCGCAACTGCTGGACGAGCCTGGCTTCGGGCCCTTGACCGCCGGCAAGCTGATCGGCGAGATCGCCGGCGTCCAGCGCTTCTCAAGCGACGCCAAGCTCGCCCGCGCCGGCGGGATCGCCCCGATCCCCGTCAGCTCGGGCAAGACCAACCGCCATCGCCTCGATCGGGGCGGCAACCGCCAGATCAACACCGCCATCCACCGCATCGCGGTCACCCGCGCGCGCTGCCACCCCGAGACCCGCGCCTATCTCGACCGCAAACGCGCAGAAGGCAAGAGCACCAAAGAAGCCATCCGCTGCCTCAAGCGCCACCTCGCCCGCCGCATCTGGCACCTCCTCCAAGCCGCCCCACCCGGTCTAGGAACACCGCCATCACCATCAAATTTCTTGACATAGATGGCATGTGCCGGGGGGTCCGTCCTGGCGCAGGTGTAGGGAGCTCCTCAGCTCAAGCGCGGCGCTGGGCCGCGCAGGCGTCTGTTCATCGTGGAGCTTGAGGAGGCCCCGAGTGACGATCGTAATGGGACTCGATCAACATCGAGCGCAGATCACCGCGGAGTGGATCGACACGTCGACGGGTGAGGTCTCGCGGGCGCGGATCGCGCCGGCTGATCGCGATCGCGTGCGGCGGTTCGCGGGTCGCTTCGGCGGCCAGGAACTCGAGGTGGCGCTGGAGGCGACGACGGGCTGGCGGTTCGTGGTCGAGGAGCTTGAGGCGATCGGCGCCCGGGTGCACCTGGCCGAGCCGGCGGAAACGGCGGCGCGTCGCGGGACCAAGAAGCGCGCCAAGAGTGACCGTGCTGACGCGCGCCATCTGCGTGAGTTGGTGATGGTCGGGCGGCTGCCGGAGTCCTGGGTTCCGCCCGGGCATCTGCTCGATCTGCGCGCCCGCGTGCGGCTGCGTCACACGCTCGTTGATCAGCGCCGCGAGTGGCAGCAGCGGATGCAAGCGGTGCTCTATCACCATGGCGTTCCGCCCCGCAGCTGGCTGCTGGGCGCCGAGTCACGCGCGTGGCTCACGGGCCTCGCGCTGCCAGCGGCCGCGCGCGAGCAGATCACGGTCGGGTTGGCGCTGATCGACGCCCACGACGCGCAGCTGGTGCCGCTGGACCAGGAACTGCGCAACTACGCCAAGCGCCAGCCCGGCTGCCGGGCGCTGATGCGCCACTACGGCATCGGACCGCTGACGTCGATCACGATCCTCGCCGAGCTCGGTGACGCGCGCCGTTTCTCCTCCTCGCGGGAGGCGGTCCGCTACGCCGGCATGGACATCACCGTCCACCAGTCCGACAAGCGCCGCGCCCCCGGCCACCTCTCCCGCCAAGGCCCACCGGCGCTGCGCTGGGCGCTGTTTGAGGCCGCCCAATGCGCCCGCCGGCCCGCCTCGCCCGACCACGACTACTACGTCCAAGCGGCCGCGCGGCTCGGCGGCAACCGCGCCTGCCTCGCGGTCGCGCGCAAGCTGCTCAAGCGCAGCTACCACACCCTGCGAGAACTCGGCGAGGAGGCCATGGCGCCCGCATGACCATCGGTCTGCGCGCGCAGCCCTCACTCACGCCGATGCACCGCGGCCGGCTCCCGGCATGCTCCTGCCGCCACCACCGGGTGGACGGCCTTCATAGACAGAGCGGCCGCACCGCGTCACGGAACACCCCATCAACCATCATGTCGCCGACCCGGAGCCACCCCGGATCGTGGACCAAGATAAGGCTGGGCGTCCGCGCGCACCGTTCACCCCTTCGACGCGCACACGCGCCACCCGACGAGCGGCTTGACGCTGAAGACGAGCACAGATAAGGAGCAGCTTGCAGCACTGCGCGCCAGACCGTGTTTGTGAGGGGCAGTACGCGCGTCGACACGCGCCACCGCACCTAGAGAAACACTTGGCACCGCTGTGTGCTTCGCTTCCTCCTGTGACAGGGGGAGCCGGACCGGCTGCGCTCTTGAGATGGGCGATCGTCGCTGCGTTGTACGAGATCAGCGCCTACGAACTCGAGGATGTGTGCACCGGGCTCGGGCTGCGTCCACCAGACGAGGGGGAGACGGCGTTCGCAAGCAAGCGCCTGTACGTCAATCGACGCCTGCCCGCTCTGTCCGAAAGCGAGCTCCGCGCCCTGGCGGAACGCGTCTACCAGGAG
>JALYLC010000660.1 GCA_030774435.1 Actinomycetota bacterium | reverse complement strand
TGATAGGTCGCGCCGTCGACGCTCTCGGCGGCCGCGGGAGCAACCGGCGCCGCCAGGGCGCACGCCGCCAGCAGGCCGACGGCGAAGCGCTTCACGTCACGCCCGCGCCGCCCCGCTCGAGCGAGTGCGTGAGGAGCTGGACGTCGAAGCCCTCCTTGCGGACGCGGAGGTCGATGTAGAGCACCGTCGTGACGGCCACGTGGAACGGCAGCACGAGCGTGCTCGCGATGAGGCTGGTGACGCCCTCCTCGACGAAGAGCAGGGTGTCGTTGCCGCTCGAGTCGACGATCCTCGCGATCACGAACAGGATCCCGAAGTAGACGATCAGCTCGAGCAAGTACATCAGGTACACGACACCCGCGCACGGCCACCAGCGCCCCCGCACGAGCGCGCGCGACCGCCGGATCGCCTTGGTGCCCCGCAGGTTCTCGGCCAGCAGCACCGGCGTCGCGATCGACCAGGCGACCGTGACGAAGATGCCCGGCACGACCAGGAGCAGGATGCCGGCGAAGAGGCCGAGCCCGAACAGGAGCGAGACCCAGATCACCGAAGCCACGCGCCGCAGGCCGAAGCGGAGCGACGCGTCGGGATCGACCGGGCGCCCGAGATAGGCATCGGCGACCAGCCGGTAGGCCGAGGCCGTCGCGAGCGAGGTCGCCACGAGGCTGACGACGATCACCAGGAGCTCGAGCAGGAGCAGCGAGCCCGAGTTCGCCTGGGGGTCCCCGACCTGCCGCGCCGCCACCGCCAGGGCGCCGTTGAGCGCCGCCGGCAGGGCGACGACGACGGCCACCACCCGCCACAGCGCGAAGGCGTGGCCGCGGTAGACGGCGAGTGCCGCGTCGAGGATCTCCCCGACTCCGAGCGGCCGCAGAACGGGGGCGCTGCTCACGTTCAGCACTCTAGTGACGGGTCCGGTCAGGCGATCGGAGATGTTCGTTAGGGTGTCCGGGGGGCACCAACGAGGAGGCAGCGGTGACGGAAGCGGCGACGATCGAGACGGCGACACCGACGAGCGGCACGGGCGCGGCCGTGCGCGCGATCGGCCTGAAGCGGACGTTCGGCAGCGGCGACGCGGCCGTCGAGGCACTGCGTGGCGTCGACGTGACGTTCCCGCGCGGGCAGTTCGCGGCCGTCATGGGACCGTCGGGATCGGGCAAGTCGACGCTCATGCACTTGCTCGCCGGGCTCGACGCCCCCACGGCCGGCACGGTCGAGATCGACGGGCGCGACATCACGGTGATGGGCGATGCAGAGCTCACGCGCCTGCGCCGCGATCGCATCGGCTTCGTGTTCCAGTTCTTCAACCTGCTGCCCATGCTGACGGCCGCTCAGAACGTGGAGTTGCCGCTCAAGCTCGCGGGTCAGTCGGCCGAGTCCGGCTGGGTCGAGCGCCTGCTCGCCAGCGTCGGGCTGGCCGATCGCACTCGCCACCGCCCCTCGGAGCTCTCCGGCGGCCAGCAGCAGCGCGTGGCCGTCGCCCGCGCGCTCGTCAACAAGCCGGCGGTGGTGTTCGCCGACGAGCCGACGGGCAACCTCGACTCCAGGACCAGCGCCGAGATCCTCGAGCTCATGCGCCAGTCGACCGCCGAGTTCGGCCAGACCATCGTGATCGTCACGCACGATGCGCGCGCCGCCGCGATCGCCGATCGCGTCGTCTTCCTCAGCGACGGCCTGATCGTCGCCGACCGCGGGAGCCTGACGAGCGACGAGATCCTCGACCAGATCAAGTCGCTGGAGTAGGCGCCGATGCTCGGACTCACGCTCGCAAGCCTGCGCGCGCGGCCGCTGCGCGCGCTGCTGACCGCGTTCTCGATCGTGCTCGGCGTCGCGATGATCTCGGGCACGTTCGTGGTGACCGGTCAGATCAACCGCGCGTTCTCGGAGATCTTCGACGCCGTCAACGTCAAGAACGACGTCACGATCGAGCTGCGCACCGTGAGCGACAAGAACGGCGGCTTCCAGGAGCCCTTCTCGAGCTCGGTGCTGACGCGGGTGGGCAAGGTGCCCGGCGTCGCGGCGACGACCGGCGAGATCGACGCGCTCGGCTCGCTCGTCACCTACAAGAACGGCAAGCCCAAGCGAGTCAGCTCCGCGGGCGGCGCCCCTCCGCTCGTGTTCTCGACGCCGCCGGCGCGCTTCGACCCGGCGAAGTACGTGCGAGGGCACCGTGCCACGGGCGCCGGCGAGATCGGGCTGATCGAGGACACGGCCAAGAAGGCCAAGGTCGACGTCGGCGCGACGGTCGGTCTGGTCACGCTGGACGGGCTCAAGCGCCTGCGCGTCGCCGGCATCTACCGCATCGGCACGACGGCCTCGCTCGGCGGAGCGCTGATCAGCTCGATCCCGCTCGAGGATGCCCAGCACTGGTACTCGCTGGACGGGCAGTTCACGCAGGTCAACGTTCAGACGGCGCCGGGCGTCTCCAAGACCACGTTGCGCGACCGCGTCCGCGCCCTGCTCGGCAACCGCTTCAAGGTGCAAACCGGCTCGGAGAAGGCCAAGTCCGACTCGCAGGGCATCGCGGACCAGATCAACGGCTTCCTCGGCCCGGCGCTGCTCGCATTCGGCGGCGTGGCCGTGCTCGTCGGCGCCTTCATCATCTTCAACATGTTCTCGATCACGGTGGCGCAGCGCATCCGCGAGATCGCGATGCTGCGCACGCTCGGCGCGAGCCGCAAGCAGGTCCTCACGAGCGTGCTGCTCGAGGCGCTCACGACCGGCCTGCTCGGCACGATCATCGGCATCTTCGCAGGGCTGCTGATTGCGCTCGGCATCAACGCGCTGTTCGACGCTGTGGGCTTCGGCCTGCCGTCGACCTCACCGCAGCTCGCGACCACGGGCGTCGTACTGGGGCTCGTCGTGGGGCTCGGCGTGACGCTGGTCTCGGCGCTGATTCCGGCCGTGCGCGCAACCAAGATCCCGCCCATGGCGGGCCTCCGCGAGGGCGCGACGCTGCCGCGGGGGCGCTTCGCGCGCTGGTCGCCCATCCTCGCGGGCCTCTTCGCGCTCGCCGGCGCGGCGCTGATCGTCAATGGCGTGACCGGATCGGGGACGGCCAGTCAGCGCCTGCTCGGCATGGCCGGCGGCGCGGTGCTGATCTTCTTCGCCGTCGCCATGACCGCGCGCTTCGCCGTGCCGATCCTGGCGCGCATCGTCGGGGCGCCGCTGGCCTGGCGGGCGAGCGGCTCGCTGGCCCGCGACAACGCGATGCGCAATGCGGCGCGCACGGCGCGCACTGCCGCGGCGCTCATGATCGGCGTGGGCCTCGTGGTCTTCGTGGCCGTGTTCGCCGAGGGCCTGCGCACGTCGTTCACGAGCGCGCTCGACAAGTCGCTCAAGAGCGATCTGATCGTCACGCCGACGGATCAGAACGGCGGCGGCACCCTCTCGCCGCAGATCGTGCCGGCGCTCGAGGGCATCTCCGGCGTCGGCGTCGCGTCCTCGCTGACGCAGGGCGACATCCGCCGCGACGGCAGGCACGGTGGCCGCGACAACGGGCTCTATGGCATCCAGCCTGCGACGATCGGCAAGGTGTACAAGGTCACGTGGGTCGCGGGCAAGGACTCCGATCTGAGCGGCCTCGACGACAGCGGCATCCTGCTCGAGAAGGGCGAGGCCTCGTCCCTGCACGCGAAGGTCGGTGACCGCGTGCACCTGCTCTCGAACTCCCGCAAGCGCGCGACCGTGACCGTGCGCGGCATCTACAAGGACGACACGCTCCTCCAGAACGGCATGGTGACGACGCAGCTCCTGCACCGGCTGACCGATGTGAGCGGCGTCCAGACGGTGCTCGCGACCGTCAAGCCGGGCAGCAACCCCGAGCAGGTCGCAAAGCTTGCGGACGACCGCCTCACGGCGCAGTTCCCGACCGCCAAGCTGCAGTCGAACGCCGAGTTCAAGAAGTCGATCGGCGATCAGGTCAACACCTTGCTGGCGCTGATCTACGCGCTGCTCGGTGTGAGCGTGCTGATCTCGCTGTTCGGCATCGTCAACACCCTCCTGCTCTCGGTCTACGAGCGCACGCGTGAGATCGGCATGCTGCGCGCGATCGGCATGACGCGCCGCCAGCTGCGGCGCACGATCCGCTTCGAGAGCGCGATCACCGCGGTGATCGGCAGCCTGCTCGGCCTCGTCGTCGGCGTGGCCTTCGGCTGGGTCGTCACGGAGGGCCTCTCCAGTCAGGGACTGGTGTTCGCGATTCCGTGGGGGACGCTCATCGCCTGCCTCGTGGTAGCGGCCTTCGTGGGCGTGCTGGCCGGCGCCTGGCCCGCCTGGCGCGCCTCGCGCATGCGGGTCCTGGACGCTCTCAGCTACGAATAGCCCGCTGCGCGGTGGGTGCCCGAGGGTGGGTTCCCTGGAAAAGCACCGCAAGGTATGCCATTGATACGGCGCATCTAAACCGAGCGGCCGCCGCCCAGCGGCCCGACGAGGAGACTGGCCACCAGCCTGACGGCATCGCGACTCGCACCGTGCGGACGGAGCGAGAGCACGAGCGAAGCCAGCCGTACGACACCGAGCGGCACGACTGCGGCCCGAGCGGGCCGCCCGGTATTCGTGCCGCGATGTACGCGCCCCCGAGGTGCATCCGACGAGAAGGAGGAGCGATGCGATCGCTCGTCGCGCAGCTTGTCGCGTTGGCGCTCGCCGTCCCCGTTTCGACGGTCTCGAGCACTCATGCGCAGACCCGAACGCCAGTCGCGCATTCGCGAGCGGTCGTCGCGCCCGTCCACCACGCGCGCGGCGGGTGCGCGGCCTACTGCCAGGTGCGCACGCTGCGCCGCGAGCT
>JALYLC010000659.1 GCA_030774435.1 Actinomycetota bacterium | reverse complement strand
CTCAACAACTTGCGCGATCAAGAACCTCCAACGCAATGGCGACACAGCGCTTCGTTGTGTCGGAGGTTCCTAGCTACCCGGATCCTGCGGTAGCGCAGGGGTAGCGCGAAAAGGAACGTCCTCCCTGCCGCTCACCATGGGCGTTGCAGACGCATCCAGGCGAGCGGAGGGAGGACACTCTTGAGGGTGAAGGTAACAGAGCGGTCGGCGCTGGTCCAGATCGCGGCGTCGACGCAGCAGCTGACGTCTCATGCCGGGCTTGTGCTCGTGCGCGAGTTGGCCGGCCGGCTCGGGATCGGGGAGTTGCTCGACCGCGTGACGGTGAAGAAGCGCAGCCGCGGCTACTCGCCGGCGCAGGCGATCCTCGGCTTGTGTGAGACGTTGATCGCTGGCGGTGAGTGCCTGGACGACGTGGCGCTGTTGCGCGGCGATTCGGCGCAGGAGCTTCTGCGCGGTCACGGCCTGCCCGAGTCGACGACGTTGGGCCGGTTTCTGCGCCGCTTCAGTCTCGGCCATATCGGCCAGCTCAATCGGGCGCTCGAGGAGTTGTTCGCTCGCGTGCATCCGTTGCTCGAGCGGGAGACGGTGACGCTCGATCTCGACGCGACCTAGGGGCGTGTCCGGAAAGTCGGTGTTTGCGGTCCGGTTGGGGTCCTACGCTCGGGGTGGTGGTTGTGTTGTCGAGCGGAGGAGGGTCGGCGGTGGCGATGGGTGAGGCGCGGACGAAGGAGGGGGCGCGGCAGATCGCGATGGTCTGTTTGGAGGAGTTGGTGCCCGAGGACGATCGCTACCGGCGGATCGACGAGCTGGTCGGCGATTGGGGCTTTGTGCGCGAGGCCGCTCGTCCGTATTACGCCGAGGCTGTCGGTCGGCCGTCGGTCGATCCGACGGTGCTGTTGAAGCTGATGCTGGCGGGTGCGTTGGAGGGAATCGGTTCGATGCGCGAGTTGTTGCGGGTCGCCGAGTTGCGCCTCGATCTGCGTCTCTTCCTCGGTTACGGCTTGGGCGAGCGGCTGCCGGCGCATCAGACGATCTCGGAGGCGCAGACGCAGCGTTTCGCCGACGGCGACGTGTTCGAGCGGCTGTTTTTGCACACGGTCGCGTTGTGCAAGCAGCAGGGGCTGATCGAGGGCAGCCATCTCTCGGTCGACGGCTTCCACGCGGAGGCGAACGCGGCGCTCAGGAGCCTGCGCGCCAGCCTCGAGCCGATCGCCGGCGAAGCGAGCGACGAGCTGAAAGCCGAAGCTGTTGTCGCGAGCGAGCCGCCGCAGCTGCGACTGGCCGAGCCGCGCTCGGGGCCGACGCCGAAACGGAAAGCCACGAACGCGACCGCTGTCTCGAGCAGCGATCCGGACGCGCGGCTGAAGGGAAAGCCGGGGCAGCGGCCGCACCTCGTCTACCGCGGACACGTCGGCGTCGACCCGAAGAAGCGCTGTGTCGCCAGCTGTCTTGGCGAGCGCGCCGAGGGTCACGAGGGCGACGCGCTGGCGCCGATCCTCGACCGCGTCCGCTTCGTGTTGCCCGAGCTTGCGAGTGTCGGTGCCGACCAGGGCTTCGCCGCCGAGCGCGTCTGGGAGGACGCCGCGGAGCGACGGATCGTCGCGCACATTCCGCCGCAGAAGACGATGCTGCCGCGCGACGGACGCGAGCCGCGCACGAACGCGCAGCGGTTCGCGCTCGCAGCCAAGCGACGCGCGAAAACGAACGCCGGCGTCTGGGCGCACCGGCGGCGGATGGCCGATGCCGAGGGCGTGATCGCCGAACTGAAGAACCAGCACGGGCTCGACCGCGTCCGCTGCCGCGGCACATCCGCCTTCCACGTACAACTCCTGCTCGGCTGCGCCGCGATCAACCTGAAACGGCTCGCCGCGCACGCGCCAACCGCACACGAGGGCGCCGCCGCAACGCCGAAAACGGCCACCGCCGCGCTCAGCAGCGAGAACGATCTGCGCGAACGAGCCAGTCAGCGACCATCGATCCATTTCAGCCGCCAACAACTCGTCTGGACCGTGAGCCTGTGCCTGAACTGACGTCATCAAAACCCGTTTCCGGACACGCCCCTAGACGGTCGCGTCTTAAGTGCTCACTGCCTGAAGTTCGGTCGTGATGGTTGAAGGGACGGGACGGTTGGTGTCGAAGGGGGGCCATGGAGAAGAGTCCCTTCGAGATCGAGTTGAGTCGCGAGGAGCGTACGGAGCTTGAGCGGCGCGTGGCTTGCTACACGCTGCCGCACAAGGTGGTGCAGCGGGCAAAGATGATCTTGTACGCCGCCGACGGGCAGAGCAACGCCGAGATCGCGCGGCGGTTGGAGACCGCGGCGGAAGTGGTTGGGCGTTGGCGGAAGCGTTTCTTCGAGGAGCGGCTGGCCGGGCTCGACGATCGGGAGCGCGCGGGTCGCCCGCGCCGT
>JALYLC010000658.1 GCA_030774435.1 Actinomycetota bacterium | reverse complement strand
AGCCTGCGGTACTCGACGTTCCAGACGGCGAGACCGCGGGCGGCCAGGTCGGCGGCCGCGCGCTCCTCGAGATCACGGCCGTATTGCGCCCGCCAGCAGCCTCCGTGGACGAGCACGACGCCCGGGTGCGGCCCGGCGCCGCCGGGCAGCCAGAGATCCGCGACCTGCTCGGCGTGCGGGCCGTAGTGGATCGTCGACGCGAGCGTCAAGCCTCAGCGCTCCGGCAAGTGCTCGCGCAGTGCCGTTGCCGCGCGCCAGCAGTCGTGGTAGCTCGAGTACAGCGGAACCGGCGCCAGCCGGATGACGTCGGGCTCGCGCACGTCGCAGATCACGCCGTGCTCGGCCCGCAGCCGGCCCGCGAGCGTGCGCGCGTCGGAGACGGCGAGCGACAGCTGGCAGCCGCGGAGCGCCGGATCGCGCGGCGTCAGGATCTCGACCCGACGCTCGGCCACGATGACGTCGAGCAGCGACTCCAGGTAGCCCGTGAGCCGGAGCGAGCGCTCGCGCAAGGCCGGCATGCCGACCGCGTCGAACAGCGCGAGCGAAGCGCGCAACGGCGCAAACGCGATGACGGGCGGCGTCGAGACCTGCCAGCCGACCGCGCCGGCGCGGGGCACGAAGCCCGGCTCCATGCGGAAGCGCGTCGCCGGGTCGTTGCCCCACCAGCCGGCCAGGCGCGGCAGCGAGGCGTCGCTCCCGTGCCGCTCGTGGACGAACGCTCCGGCGGGCCCGCCTGGTCCGGCGTTGACGTACTTGTAGTGGCACCAGGCGGCCCAGTCGACGTCCCAGCCGTGCAGATCGAGCGGCACGTTGCCGGCGGCATGGGCGAGATCCCAGCCGACCACGGCACCGATGTCGTGCCCTGCCGCGGTCACGGCCGGGATGTCCACGAGCGCGCCGGTGAGATAGCTGATGCCGCCGAGCAGCACGAGCGCGACGGAGCCGCGCAGTCGCTCGAGCTCGCCGGCGATGTCCTCGCTGCGCAGCGCCGCCTCGCCCGCGCGCGGCCGCAGCCGCACGACTGCGGTATCGGGGTCGTAGCCGTGATGGCTGGCCTGGGACGCGACGGCATGCGAGTCGGAGGGGAAGGCCGCATCCTCGATCACGATGCGGAAGCGCTCGGGAGACGGCCGGTAGAACGTCGCCATCAGCAAGTGCAGGTTGACGGTCAGCGTGTTCATCGCGACCACCTCGCCGACCCCGGCGCCGACGAGGCTCGCCAGCGACCCGCGCAGGCCGTCGGCCGAGGTCAGCCACGGTTCGGCGCCCTCGAACCACGCCTCCACACCCAGCGTGGCCCAGGTTTCCAGCTCCTCACCCACGGCCTCGGCCGCTCCCCGCGGCTGTAGGCCCAGCGAGTTGCCTGCGAAGTAGGCCCACTCACCGCCGTCAGCCGCGGCCCGGGGGGGTATGCGGAAGTCGGCGCGCCGCGACGGATCGGCGGCGTCGCGCGCGAGCGAGCTGTTCTCTGCGAAGAAGTCGGCGCCCATTCCGTCTACGCCCAGGTTGCGGCGTACAGCGGGAGACCGGCCGGGAGCGCCACGGCGGCCACGATATACCCTGCGCCGATGCCACAGCCTGAGCTCGGCGGAATGTTCCGCCTCGACGGACGCGTCGCCGTCGTCACCGGCGCATCGCGAGGCCTCGGGGAGCGCTTCGTCCGCGTGCTGCGAGCGGCCGGGGCCGAGGTCGTCGCCGCGGGGCGCGACAGGGAGGCGCTCGAGCGTCTGGCCGCGCAGACCGGAACGAGCGTCGAGGTCGGGGACGTGCGCGACGATGCGCATCTGGATCGCCTCGTCCAGCACGCGCTCGACCGCCACGGGCGCCTCGACATCGCGGTGCCGAACGCGGGCATCGCCGAGGTCGTGCCGTTCGAGGAGCAGGATCTGGCGCAGTTGCGCGAGCTGATCGACGTCAACCTCGTGTCCGTGATGGTGCTGGCTCAGCTCAGTGGGCGAGCAATGCTCGCCCAGGGCGGCGGCTCGATCGTGAACGTGGCCTCGATCCTCGGTCTCGTCGCACCGGGAGACACGGCGATGGCCGGCTACACGGCCGCCAAGGCCGGCGTGATCGGCGTCACGCGCGACCTTGCAGCCGAGTGGGGGCCGCGCGGCGTGCGCGTGAATGCGCTCTGCCCCGGCTACTTCCCGACCGAGATGACGGAGGGGCTGACGCATCCCGGTGCGATCAAGCGCATCGAGCGCCGCACGTTGCTCCGTCGCGTCCCTCGCCTCGAGGAGCTCGACGGGGCCGTGCTGTTCCTGGCCTCGGACGCCTCGAGCTACATGACGGGGCAGACGCTCGTGGTCGACGGCGGCTGGACTGCCTGGTAGAAGCAAGACATATCAACGACACGTCGTTGATATGCTGCCGGCATGACCGCGACCGAAGCCACCGCCGCTCTCTCGACCGTTCTCCAGCTGGCTTACGCCCGCACCGTCGTCGTGCGCGATGTCGATGCGTCGCTGGAGGGCCACCACGGCCTCGGCCTGAACGATCTCTCCCTGCTGCTCGAGCTGCATTCCAATCCCAACGGGAGGCTCCGCCGCCTCGACCTGGCCGAGCGCCTCGGCATCACGCCCTCCGGCGTGGCCCGCCAACTCGCGCCGCTCGAGCGCCGGGGCCTGGTCGGCCGCGAGTCGCATCCCGATGACGCCCGCCTCGCCATCGTCGTGCTGACGGACGCGGGCGCCCGTATCGTCGCCGACGTGCTGCCCACGGCCGAGGAGGCCGCGACGCGCGTGCTCGGCAAGCTCTGGAACGACGACGAGCAGCGGCGCGCGTCCGCGCTGCTGCAGCGCGCCCGTAGCTAGAACCGATTCTGCAAGAGTCCCGCCGTGCGAATCGCGTTGCTGCGAACCGGGACGACGGTCACGGCCACCGGGAAAAGTCTCGGCCGCGCCGTCGACCTCGGGCTTGGCGAGAACGACAGCGCGGCGACGTTCCTGATCGCGCGCCGGACGGGTTAGCGGTAGACCGTCGGCTCGTCGCGGACGACCGTCGTCGTCCTGGACGATCCGAAGCCGCCCCAGCTCGACCAGAAGATCAGGGAGAGCACCAGCCCGACGGCGCCGACGATCATCAAGATGACGCCGATCGACTGCAGGTTGATGCCTGAAACCGTGGCGGTGACGGCCCACTTGAGGATGGCGCCGGCTGCGATGAGAACGAGACTGCCACTGATGCCCATGAGAACGTCCTTCCGTGTGGTTGGCGGTCAGGGGTTCCCGATCGGAGATGTCCGAAACGTCCTGGGGCGCCCACGACGGCCTCGGCGATGCGCTGCCGATCAGCGCCTCGGCGTAGCCGGCGAAGACCTTCGGCGAGCGCCAAGCTCTCGCGCGGCAACGCGACGCTGGGCGGCTCGTGGTAGGCGCCCTTGACGAGGCAGATGCGCCCGGGCGAGCGAGCAGGCCGGGCAGCCGAAGGCGGCCGCAGCCTGTGCGATCGCCGCGGCCGAGCGCAGGCAGAGAAGCGTCGGCAGCCTCGCTACTCGTTGGCCCGGGCACGGCGCGCATCGACTCCCAGATTGGCGAAGCGACCCGGGTTGGCCTCCACCCAGGAGCGCGCCGATTGGGCCGGCGCTCCCGTCACGCGCCGCACCACGTCCGACGTGATGTCGAACTCGCCGAGCAGCAGGGCATCGTACGAGCCGACGCCGATGTTCGCGTCCCACGGCGCGATGCCCGCGGCGACGCGGCTCTCGAGCCACGCCTCGCGCGTCCCGGGCTGGTAGCGAAGCGACCGGCCGGTCAGCTCGCTGCAGAGCTCGGCGAGCTCGCCCAGCGAGAGTGACTCCTCCCCCGTGAGATCGAGCGCCGCGTTCTCGTAGCCGGGCCCGGCGAGGACGCCGGCGCAGACCGCCGCGGTGTCCTCGCGCGAGATGAGCGCCACGCGCCCATCCCCGCCCGGGCCCCGGCAGACGCCGTCGGGATCGAACCAGAGCGGCAGGTCGTCGAGGAACAGGTTCATTCTCAGGAACGCGTACGGCAGCCCGGACGCGAGGATCATGCGCTCCGTCGCCGCATGCGAGCGGCCGTGGTGGAAGGCCGCGGTGGGCGACGGATTGACGATCGAGAGGTAGGCGAGCAGGCCGACCCCCACTCCGGCGGCGGCGTCGACGAACGATCGATGGGCCGCGATGCGGGCTTCGACGTCCTCGTGCACGCTGACCATGAACACGCGATCGCCCTCGCGCAGCGCGGCGCGCACGGACGCGAGGTCGCGGAAGTCGGCGACGACCACGTCGGCGCCGGGCACATCGGGCGCGCGAGCGGCGTCGCGCACGAACAGCGTCTGCGGCACGCCCTCGCGCGCGAGTCGCATGGCGATCATCCGGCCGACCTTGCCGCTGGCGCCGGTCACGACGAGCCTCGGCATCGGCGTCACGGTACGGCCTCGGAGATCGTCAGCGACGCGCGCCGGGCGACCGCCACGAGCGTTGCGGCGCCGACGCAGGGCGCGGCCAGCGCGAGCGCTTCTCTCAGGCCGAGTTGCTCGATCGCAGCGCCACTCAGCGACGTGCCGAGCGAGAGGCCCGCGACGATCGCAGTGCCGAGCAGCGCGAAGGCCTCGGTCGTCGTTCCCGGCACGGCGAGCTCGTCGATGAGCCCGTAAGACGCTGCGAACGCCGGAGCGATGGGCATCCCGGCGATCAGCATGAGTACGCACATCACCACGATCGACGGTGCGAGCACCGGCGGCAGCAGCGCGAGCGCGAGCGCGGCGAGTGCGATGGCAAAGCGCATCGCCAATCGGCGCGAGGGCGGGCGCGTGCCCACCCAGAGACCGCCGAGCAGCGAGCCCAGCGCGAAGCAGGAGAGCGCGAAGCCTCCCTGCGCACGCGACCCGTGCGCCTCGCCGAAGGCGGGCATGGCGACCTCGACGACGCCGAACGCGACGCCCATGGCGAACGTCGAGAGCATGACCGTGCGCACCGCCGCCGACCCCAGCGCGCCCGCTCGCGAGGGTGGCCGCGGCGACCGCTCGACGGCGCGCACGGCGGGCAGGAGCGCGAACCAGATGGTACCGATCGCGGCGAAGGCGGAGGCCGTCAGCACCGCAGCCCAGGGAGACGCGACGACGGCGACGGCCGCGGCGATCAGCGGGCCGAAGACGAAGAACAACTCCTGGAGCCAGGCCTCGAGCGCGTAGGCGGTGTCCCGCAGGCCCTGACTTTCGAGCAGGCTCGGCCACAGGGCCCGCATGCAGGCGCCGAGCGGCGGCAGTGTCGCCCCCGCCAGCGCAGAACAGGCCGCCAGCGCAACCACCGGCGCGCCGCGCGTGGCGAGCACGGCCAGCCCGGTGAAGGCTGCCGGATAGACGACGCCGAGCGGCAGCAGCACCTGCGCCTGCCCGATCCGGTCGACGAGCCGGCCCCAGAGCGGCCAGCCGATCGCGCTGGCGAGCGACGAGGCGGCCACGACCACGCCCGCCACGGCGTACGACCGGCCCTCACCGCGCAGCAGCAGCACCGTCGCAAGCGGCGCCATCCCGCTCGGCAGCCGGCCCAGCAGCGCAGCGCAGACGATGCGCCCGACACCCGGCGCGCCGAGCACGTCGGCGTAGCGGCGCAGTCCCGCCGACTGCTCGCTCACGCCCACCCGGGTACTACGGGCGGGCCCACTGGCGTGCATCCGCCGTCAGGCGCCAGAACCCGCGCTTGTTCGTCCCGAGCAGGAACGACGTGCCGCTCGCTGCGAGCGGCGAGGCATAGACCGGCGGCGCCTTGGTGTCGAGCGTCAGGTGCGGAGCGATGCTCCAGTGCAGGCCGCCGTCGAACGAGGAGAACATCAGGTTCTGCCGGCCTTTGATGCGCACGATTGCGAGGGCGCGCCCGTCGGAGGCGAAGGCGATCTGGTCGACGACGGCGCCGCGCAGAGAGCCCGCTGGGCGCACTCGCTTCCAGTGCAGGCCGGCGTCCACCGAGTTGTAGAGCGCTCCGAGCGCCGAGCCGTTGGCCCCGATCATCAATGCCGCCGAGGGCTTGGCCGGGTCGAACGCGAGTGCATGGCCGTTGTAGTCGAGCTGGGGGTAGTGCGGAGCCTTGACGCGGCGCCAGGTCACTCCGCCGTTGACGCTGCGCAGGATCTTGCCCGGCGCGCGCCTTGCGTTCCCGCCCCATTGTGCGAGCAGGAGCAGCGTGTGCGGGCTGCCCGGTGCGATCGCAAGCGCAGAGCAGTGCCACGGGCGCTTGAAGCGCGGCGTCGCCACGCTCCAGGTGCGCCCGGCGTCGTGCGTGACGTAGAGGTTGCCCTGGCAGAGCCAGGCAGTGCGCGCATCGCTCGGGTCCGCCGTGACCGCGCTCTCGCCCACGAAGCTCAACGTGCGGCCGAAGTCGTAGTGCGCGTCCTTGCCCCGGAGCACCCCCGGCAACCAGGTGACGCCGCCGTCGGCCGACCAGCGCGGCGGCGTGAATTGCGAGATCGACCAGACGGTCGGCATGCCGAGCAGCGTCTTTCCGTCGGCCAGCAGCGTGGCCTGGGCCACCTGCGCGCGCCGGAACGCGCCCGTCGAGAGCGGCGCCCGGAACGTGCGCCCGCCGTCGTCGCTGAGCCAGCCGCCGTCGACGTTCTCGACCCACACGCGCACCGGCTGGCCCGCCGCCACGCTGACCCAGTTGACGGGCTTGCTGCGGCTGAAGCTGCCTGCGGGCGGGGCCGCAACGGCGGTCGCCTGTGCCACGGCGAGAGCGGCGCCGGCGAGCACAAGAGAGCGCCATCGCATGCCGCCATTGTGCGCTACTCGCCGAGCACGGCCTCCAGCAGACCGGGAAAGCGCTGCTCGACCTCTTCACGCCGCAGCGTGTTCAGCTTGCGATTGCCCTGCTCGCGCTGCGCGATCAGACCGGCCTCGCGCAGGACGCGGAAATGATGCGTCGACGTCGACTTCGAGACGCTCAGGTCGAACCCGCCGCAGGGCACCTCGCCCTCGCGCGCGAGCCGCCGCACGATGCTGCGGCGCACGGGATCGGACAGCGCGTGCAGCACGTCGGAGAGATCGAACTCGGTCGCCCTCGGATGCGCCAGCGTCGCCACAATCTCCTCCTGAATGTTGTTTGACAACCATCGTACAACCTAGTACGATAGGCGTCGAACCTAGGTACGAGAGTCATCGTACATGACGGAGGATTCTTTGACTACCCGAGCCACCCACTTCTGGGCTGTCGCGCTCACAGGCGCCTCACTCTTCATGATCACCCTGGACAACCTGATCGTGCTCTCGACGCTGCCGGCGATGCAACGCGATCTCGCGGTCTCGGTCGACCGCCTGCAGTGGGTCGTCGACGCGTACATCCTCTCGTTCGCCGTCCTCATGCTCACGGGCGCGGCGCTCGGCGACCGCTACGGCCGCCGGCGAATGCTCGTGCTGGGGCTGCTGCTGTTCACGGCGTCCTCCGCCGCAGGCGGGCTGTCGAACGACCTCACGCAGCTCGTGATCGCGCGGGCCGTCCAGGGCCTCGGCGCCGCGCTGCTGATGCCGATGACGCTGACCCTGCTCTCGGCCGCCTTCCCGCCCGAGCGCCGGACGTTCGCGCTCGGCCTGTGGTCGTCCATCGCCGGCCTGGGCGTGGCGCTCGGCCCGCTGCTCGGCGGCCTCATCGTCGAAACGCTCGACTGGCACTGGATCTTCTGGATCAACGTGCCGGTGGGTCTGACCGCCGCCGCGCTCGCGCCCCGTCGCCTGACGGAGAGCCGTGGCTCGCAGGCGCCGCTCGACCTGCCGGGGCTCGCGCTCGCCAGCGGCGGCCTGCTCGGCATCGTGTGGGCAACGACCCGCGGCAACTCCGACGGCTGGGCAGCGTCCGCGACGCTCATCGGGTATGCCATCGGCGCAGCCCTGCTGGGCGCGTTCGTCGCGCAGGAGCGGCGCTCCGCGGCTCCGATGCTGCCGCTCGGGCTCTTCCGCCGGCCGGGCTTCGCCGCCGCCAACGGCGCGGGCTTCGGGCTGCACTTCACGATGTTCGCGGCCTTCTTCCTGATCATCCAGTACCTCACGCAGGTGCACGGCGATTCCGCCATCAGGGCCGGCGTCGAGACGCTGCCGTGGACGCTCCTGCCGCTCGCGGCCTCCCCGTTGACCGGCGCACTCGGCGGCCGCATCGGCCACCGGCCGATGATCGTGGCCGGCTTGCTGCTGCTCTCGGCGGGCACGGCGGGCGCCGCCTTCGCGATGGGCGTCGGAGCGAGCTACGCAGAGCTGGCCGCGCCTCTCGTGGCGATCGGCCTCGGAGTCGCCATGGTGCTGCCGAACGTCGCCTCCGCGGCGCTCGGATCCGCCCTGCCCGAGCACATCGGCAAGGCCTCCGGCGCCAACAGCACGTTCCGCCAGCTCGGCGCGGTGTTCGGCATCGCGATTGCGGTGCTCGTGTTCGACCGCGCGGGCTCATACAGCTCGCCGGGCGCCGTCGTCGACGGCGCGCGCGCAGCGCTGTTCGTCGCCGCCGCCGTGGGTGTCCTCGGTGCCGCCGCGGCCCTCGGCATCCCGGCGCTCGCCCGCAAGCCGGCGG
>JALYLC010000657.1 GCA_030774435.1 Actinomycetota bacterium | reverse complement strand
GCGCAGCACCTCGGCCCCGACCGCCGCCGTGGCCGGATGGCCTGCGGCGATGGCACCCCGCGCGGCGGCCAAGTTCCTAGTCGCGCAGGAAGGACGGGACGTCGAGGTCGTCGTCGATCTCGAGCTCCCGCAGGGGCGAGCGGTCGCGCGAGCGCTCAGGCTCGATGCGCCGGGCGCTCTCCTGGCGCTCGAAGCCGGTCGCGATCACGGTCACCCAGAGCTGATCGCCGAGCGTCTCGTCGACGGACGTGCCGAAGATGATGTTGGCCTGGCCCGCCGCCGCCTCGCGGATGGTCTCCGCCGCCTCGGTGACCTCCTGCAGCGTCAGCTCGGGCGGCCCCATGATCGAGAGCAGGACGCCGGTGGCGCCCTGGATGCGCTGCCCGATCAGCGGGGAGTCGAGCGCTCGCCGCGCGGCTTCGCGGCCGCGCGTGGGGCCCGTCGCCATGCCGATGCCCATGAGCGCCGAGCCGGATTCCGCCATGACCGTGCGCACGTCGGCGAAGTCGAGGTTGATGACGCCCGGCCGCGTGATCAGGTCGCAGATGCCCTGCACGCCCTGGCGCAGCACGTCGTCGGCCATGCGGAAAGCGTCGACCATGGAGACGCCGCGCTCGAGCACCTCGAGCAGGCGATCGTTGGGCACGACGATCAGCGTGTCGACGCCGCCCTGCAGCGCGTCGAGGCCTGCCTGGGCGGCCTCGGTGCGGCGCCTGCCCTCGAAGCCGAACGGCATCGTGACGATGCCGACGGTGAGCGCCCCGAGCTCGCGGGCGACCCTGGCGATCACGGGCGCGGCGCCGGTGCCGGTGCCTCCGCCCTCGCCGGCGGTCACGAACACGAGATCGGATCCGCGCAGCAGCTGGCGCAGGCGATCGATCGAATCCTCGGCGGCCTTGCGGCCGAGATCGGGGTCGGATCCCGAGCCGAGCCCGCTCGTCAGCTCGCGGCCGATCTGCAGCTTCACGGTCGCGTCCGACATCGCGAGCTGCTGCGCGTCGGTGTTGATCGCGACGAACTCCACACCGTGGATGTCGGCGTCGATCATGCGCTGCAGCGCGTTCAGGCCACCGCCGCCGACCCCGACCACGCGGATCGAGGCCAGATAGGCAGAAGCCTCACCGCGCGCGCGCAGCGCGGCCGGCAGCGCGGGCATCTCGGGGGCGTCGGAGGGATCGGGCACGGCGCGCAGACGCGGCTGCTCGGCGGGCTCCTCGGCGACGTCCGGCTCGGAGGTCTCGGCGGGCTGCTCCGGCGGCTTCGGCGGATCCGGCTTCGCCGCAAGGGGCTCGGGCACGGGTATCTCGGCGGCGGGCTGCTCAGCGGCCGCGTCAGCTGCCGCGCTCTCGGCGGGCGTCTCGGCCACGTTCTGCTGCGACCCGTCCGTCTGGCGGAAGAGGTCGGCCAGCGGGCCCTCTCGCATGCTTGCTCTACGTTTGCTCACGCTTGAGCACCTCCTCGGCGAGCGACCGATAGGCCTCGGCCGCCTGCCCCTTGGGTTCGTAGAGAAGCACAGATTGGCCCTTCACGGGGGCTTCGGCGTAGCGGATCGTCTTGCGGATGCGGGTCTTGAACACCAGATCCCCGAAATTCTCCTCGAGAATCTCGACTGCCTCGCGCACGTGCAACGAGCGCGAGTCGTACATCGTCGGCAGGATCCCGATGATCTTTACACGCGGGTTGAGGTTTTCGCGAATCGCCGACAGCGTATGCTCGAGTTGCACAAGCCCGCGGAGCGAGAGGTATTCGCACTGCACGGGCACGATCACGCCATCCGATGCCGTGAGCGCGTTGACGGTGATCAGGCCGAGCGAGGGAGGCGTGTCGACGAGGATCACGTCGTAGTCGCCCTGGATCGGCAGCAGCGCCTTCTCGAGGGCGCGCTCGCGGCCGATCATCGAGGCCAGCGCGAGCTCCGCGCCGGCCAGCTCGATGGAGGCCACCGCGATGTCGACCTCGGCATGCTTGATGATCTGCTCGATCGGCATGCGCTGGCAGAGCACGTCGAACATCGACTCGTCGAGCTTCTCGGGATCAAAGCCCTGTGACATCGTCAGATTGGACTGCGGGTCCAGGTCGACGATGAGGACGTGGCGGCCCATCTCGCTGAGCGCCACGCCAAGGTTCACCGTGCTGGTCGTCTTCGCGACCCCGCCCTTCTGATTGGCAAGCGAGATAACGCGCGCCACGCCGGTTCCCTGTTTCCCTTCTGCCCGGGAAGACTGCGCACGGGCATAAACGCGCCCGATCCTTTCGAGCACTGCATTCACAGCGCTCCGTTCGCCCCTGAGGTGGGATTCTCCTTCCCTCGCGATCGCGCACGTGCGATGCGCTCGTCCGGCGGCGGGTGGCTCGCGCCGAGCCACTGCTCGAGCCGAGGTGGCCGCAACTCGGAGAGATTCGTCGCGCAGAGGTTCTCCATGGCCCGCGCGAACGGCTCGCCGTCGCCGATCAACTCGACGCCGTAGGCGTCGGCCGCGCGCTCGCGACGGCGGCTGTACGCGCCCAGGCCCACGCCGATGACGATTTGCGCGAGCGCTGCGCACACGAACAGCGCCGGCAGCATCGCGAAGGCGCCCGCGCCGCGGTGCGCCAATGCGTCGGGCAGGCGCGTCAGCGCGGCGGCGACTGCAGCCAGGGCGATCGCGGTGCCCGCGGCCGAGGCCGCGCTCATCCGCCAGAGATCGCCGCTCGCGTGATGGCCGAACTCGTGCGCGAGCACCGAGCGCGTCTCGGCCATCTGCCGCTCGGTCTCCGGGTCGTCTCCCAGCAGGTTGTCGAAGAGCATGATGCGGCGCGTGGGCCCGACGCCGGCGACGAAGGCGTTGGAGGCCGACATCTTGGCGCTCGCCTCGAGCACCCGCAGCGCCCGAACCCGCACGCCGGCGCGCGCGGCGAGCGCATGCAGGTCGTCCGCGAGCGGCCCCGGCGGCAGCGGGTGGGAGCGCATGAACAGCGGCACGATCAGCACCGGGGTGACGATCGTGAACAGCAACTCCACGCCGATCGAGCCGATCGTCACGGGCACCCACCAGCCGTGCGGCCACTCGCGCAGGGCGGCGACCAACCCCCACAGGGCGGGCGGCGCGACCACGGCGCTGATCGCGAGCCCCTTGGCCTGGTCGCCGAACCAGCCCGGCAGGCGCTGGTGCGACAGCCCGGCGCGGCGCGCGGCGCGCTCGCCGCTCAGGGTGAACGGCAGACCAGCCAGCCAGAGCGCGACGATCGCAGCCCATGCGTAGACGGCCGCGTCGACCACGAGCGGCCCCGGCGTGCCGAGCGCACTCGCGATGCGGGCGCCTCCGAACATCGCTGCAACCGCGAGCGGCACCAGCACAACCCGGTGGAGGCGCCCGCGAATCCTGCCCGCGCGGCGGTAGGCACGCGCCTCGGCCTGGCGCAGGGGATCGTCGCCGCCGGC
>JALYLC010000656.1 GCA_030774435.1 Actinomycetota bacterium | reverse complement strand
CAGGTGCTCGTGGCCGGCGCGCTCAACGTCCTCACCGTCGTGGCGGCGCTCGAGCTGCTGCACGCCGGTGACGGCGGCGTCGGAGCCATGGTCGCCGCCGTCGGGATCGGTGGCCTGGTCGGTGCCGTACCGGCGCTCGCGTTCTCGCGCCGCGCCCGCCTGACGACCACGTTCGTGCTCGGGCTGATGCTCTGGGGCGTCCCGATCGCCCTGATCGGGGCCACGAAGAGCCTGCCGTTCACGCTCGTCATGCTCGCGCTGGTGGGAGCCGGGAACACGCTCGTCGACGTCTCCGGGATCACGCTCCTGCAGCGTGCGACCCCGGACGAGCTGCTCGGGCGCGTGTTCGGCGTGCTCGAGAGTGTCGCGATCGCATCCGTCGCAGTCGGTGCGGGATTGATGCCCCTGCTGCTGCACCTCGTCGGCGTTCGCGCCGCGTTCGTGATCACGGGCGCGCTGCTGCCGGTCGTGACGATCCCGCTCTGGCGGCGCCTGCGGCGCCTGGACGCGCCGACGGTCGCCCCGCGTCGCATCGAGCTCCTGCGTGGCGACCCGATCTTCGCGCCGCTGCCCGAGGCGGTGATCGAGCAGCTCGCGAGCTCGCTGGAGCCGGTGACGCTCGCAGCCGGGCAGGTGCTGTTCCACGAGGGGGACGCCGGTGACCGCTACTACCTGATCGACGCCGGCAGCGTGCGCATCGAGCCGCCGGGGGAGGCGCCCGTCGAGCTCGGGCCCGGCGCGGGGTTCGGCGAGATCGCGCTGATGCGCGACGTTCCGCGGACGGCCACCGCGCTCGCCGAGACTCCTACCACGCTCCTCGCGCTGCGAGGAGACGAATTCGTGGCAGCCGTCACCGGGCACGCAACGAGCGCCGCGGTCGCGGATGCGGTCATCGCCGGCAGGCTGCTCTCTCTGCGTCCCGCGTTAGCTTCGTTGTAACTTCGGGAAGAAAATGACACGGTTTACCGTCAAGAGGGCAACCATCGACGCGAGGGAGTACCCCATGCCGGACGACAAGCCCCAAGCTGAAGAGAAGGACGAGACGGCCGAGAAGAAGCTCGAGCCGGCCGAGGACGTGGAGGCGCACGTCAAGAAGTTCGGGCCGACCGAGAAGAAGTTCGAGCCGACCGAGAAGAAGTACTAGGAACGCTCCCGAGGGCGGGCCGGCTCTTAGAACTGGTTTCAAAAGTCGCGTTCGTGGTCCGAACGCCCCGCCACTTTTAAAAACCAGTTCTTAGGCCAGCCCGCCGTCGGCGTTCCACCCCGCCGCGGCCAGCACCTCTGCGGCGACCTCGGCGAGCGGCCGGTCGCCGTTATCGACGACTGCGTCCTCGAGCGCATTGGCCTCGCCGCGGGCCGCGAACAGAGCGGTCTCGGCCAGGTGCTCGGCGAGTTGCGCGCCCGAGTCGCGCGCGCGCAGCCGGCGCTCGATCACAGCCTGGGTCGCGACCAGGCGCACGACGACCAACTCGACGCCGGGCAGGGCGGCGCGAAACTCGCCCAACTGGACGCGGTCCTCGACGTAGCGCGAGAGCACCAGCCGCTCTACGCCCGCCTCGCGGAAGGTCGGCCAGATCAGGCGCAGGTTCTCGACCAGCACCGAGCGCTGCGTGAGCAGCGAGCCGGGCGCCGGCTCCACCCACCCCAGCCAGTCGAGGTCGACGAGCGCGTACGGCTGATCGCGGAGCGCCAGCAGGTCGCCGATCGCGATCGTCACCGCGGTCTTGCCGGAGCCCATCGTCCCGGTCAGCAGGATCGCTCGGGCGGGAGGGGCATCCGGCACGCGCGCACGATAGCTCGCGAGGGTAATGCCGACCCTGCTTCCGGCCGATAGAAAGCTCGTGAGCACGCCGCCCGCAACCTCCGGGCCGGTTCCCGGCAATCCACCGGTGCCCGACACGAAGCTACGACAGGTCGTCGACGGGATGCACGAGGGCGTCGTCGTACGCGACGCGCAGGGGACGATCGTCGACGTCAACCCGGCTGCGGAGCGCATTCTGCGCCGCTCGCGCGACCAGTTGATCGGCAGCAAGCAGGTCAATCCCCGCACCGCCGTGCACCACGACGGCTCGCCGTTCCCGCACCACGAATCGGCTGCCAGCGTCGCGCTCGCGACAGGACGCGACGTCGTCGAGCAGCTCAACGGCCTGCACATGGACGACGGCGAGCTGCGCTGGATCTCTGTCAACGCGCAGGCGCTGCGCGAGGACGGCGTGATCACGGGCGTCGTCACGACGTTCGTCGACGTCACCGAGCAGCGCACCATCGTCGCCGCGCTGGCTGCCAGCGAGGCGGCGGCCGTGGCTGCGCGCGATGCGCTCAGGGCCGTGCTCGACGCGACGACCCAGTACGCGATCATCGGCACCGACGCCGACGGGCTGATCACGGTCTTCAACGGCGGCGCCGAGCGCATGCTCGGCTATTCCGCCGCCGATGTCGTCGGACGTCACCACCCGGAGCTCTTCCACGACCGCGAGGAGCTCGAGCGCATGGCCGCCGAGTTCGGCGTCCCCGTCAAATCCGTGCTCGGGCACGGTACGCGCCGGCGCGACACCGACACGCGCGACTGGACGCTCGTGCGGTGCGACGGCGTCAAGGTGCCCGTGTCGCTCACGATCACGGCGATCCGCGGGCGCGACGGCGGGCTCACCGGGTACCTGGGCATCGGCCGGGACATCACGGCCGAGCGGCAGGCGGCGCGCGAGCTGCGCGACGCCGAGGAGCGCTTCCGCAACGCCTTCGATCAGGCTCCGATCGGCAAGGCGCTGGTCTCGCCCGACGGACGCTTCACGCGCGTCAACGGCGCCCTCTGCGGCATCCTCGGCTACAGCGAGCAGGCGCTGCTGGATACCGCGTTCCAGACGCTGACGCACCCCGACGACCTGGACGCCGACCTCGACCAGATGCACCGCGTGCTTGCGGGCCAGAGCGAGTCGTACTCGATCGAGAAGCGCTACCGGCACGCCAACGGCAACTTCATCTGGGCGCTCCTGAGCGTCTCACTGGTACGCGACGAGGCCGGCTCGCCGCTCTATTTCGTCTCGCAGATCCAGGACATCAGCGAGCAGAAGCAGATCCGCGAGCGGCTCACCGACCTGTCGTTGCACGACCCGCTGACCGGCCTCGCGAATCGCGTCCTGTTTGCCGACCGGCTCGCGCACGCCGTCGAGCGCTCGCGCCGCTCGAAGGAGCGCGTGGCCGTGCTGTTCATCGACCTCGACCGCTTCAAGACCGTCAACGACAGCCTCGGTCACGCAGCAGGAGACGAGCTGTTGCGCCAGGCCGGCGAGCGCATGCGCCCCGCAGTTCGCCCTGCCGACACGATTGCCCGCCTCGGCGGCGACGAGTTCACCGTCCTGTGCGAGGATCTGGACGCGGTCAACGACGCCGGCTGGGTCGCGGATCGGCTGAGCGACACGCTGGAGCGGCCGTTCGACCTCTTCGGCACCGAGATGCAGATCGGCGTGAGCATCGGGATCGCCGTCGCCGACCGGCACGACAGCGCCGAGACCGTGCTGGCCAAGGCCGACGCCGCGATGTACCGCACGAAGAACGACCGGCGCGAGTGGCAGGGCGCCGCGTGAGGCGCCTGGCGCTGCCGGCGCTGCTCTCGCTCGCACTGCTGCTGATTCCCGCACCGGGTGCCTCCGCCGCGACCTGCACGGCCGGCGCCAGCGGCCCCTGGAGTGCTTCCGGCACGTGGAGCTGTCACGCCGTGCCCGGAGGGTCTGACGCAGTCGTGATCCCGGCCGGAAAGACCGTCTCGGTCGGCGACGGCAGCAACCCGGGCGCCGCCAGCGTCACGCTCAAGGGCGGAACGCTCGCGCTGGGCGACTCGAGCGAGCTCGACACCGGCAACTTCGCGGCCATCGGCGGAGGCACGATCAGCGGCCCGCACTACGCGCTGCTGACGGTCCAGCTCGACGATGGCGTGCAGGCGACCGTCGACGCCGGGGGCCTGACCGTCGACGGCGCCTACCTCAACCTGACCGGTACCGGCACGTTCGGCGTGGCCGGGCCGCTGGCGCTCACCGACGGCGGCTGGGTCGAGAGCGATGTCGACACGACCTGGAGCGGAACGACGCCCTGGCAGATCGGCGGTGGCGCCGGCACCCCGCCCGACCCGCCGCCGACCTCCGGGTTCGAGATGGTGGGAGGGCAGCTGACGATCACGGGCGCAACCGCCGCCCAGGCGGCCGCGAGCGGCGGTGACGGCGCGATCCAGCTCGACGGCGGCGCGACGCTCTACAAGCAGGACGCGACGACCACGACGCTCGGCCTCGGCGTGCTGCTCGACACCTCGGAGATCCACGTCGTCGCGGGCAAGCTGATCGGGCGCTTCCAGGGCTCCGGCGAGCTCAACGTCTCGACCGGCGCGACGCTCGGCCTGGCCGGCTCGGGTGTACAACTCGCTCCGCCCGCAATCGACCTGACCGGGGGGACGATCGAGGTCGAGGCCGGAGCGAACGTTTCGCTCGCGCTGCCGAGCGCGCCCGCCCTGCGCCACCTCGGCCTGCTCGCAGGTGCAGCGCTCGATGTGAGCATCGACAACGGCAGCGGCCCGGTCGACAGCGCCGCGGCACCCGACGACCTCGCGAAGGAGATCGCAATCGGGTCGGGCGCAACGCTGAGCATCGACGGCGGCGGCGGGATCCTCGGGCTCTCCGTGGGCGAGACCCTGAGCGGCGGCGGCGTGCTCGACGGATCGCTCGCCAACGACGCTGGAGCCGTGGAGCCGAACGGCGCGCTCCACCTCACCGGCGACTACTCGCAGGCAGCCGGCGGGACGCTCGCACTGGATCTGCGCAGCGCCAGCGATGGGGACTCGCTCAAGGTCGACGGCTCGGTCAGCCTCGCCGGGACGCTGCGAGTCGCGACGAACTACGCGCCGGCGGCGAGCGCGGCGCCGCTCGTGATCGCTGCGACATCGAAGCCGGCAGGCGGTTTCACGAAGACCGTTGCGCCGATTTCTGCCACGCACGGCTGGGTGCCGGCCTACGGCCCCGCCGGAGTCACGCTCACGGTCGGCGCGCCGAGCGGTGATGGCGGTGATGGCCCGGCCGATCTGAGCGCGCCCTCGCTGCATCCGTCGGTTCCCATCGTGGGCGGGCGCACGCGCTGCGATCCGGGGAACTGGAAGGGCGCGCATGCGCTGGCCTATCAGTGGCTGCGCGGCAGCAAGCCGATCGCGAAGGCCACGGCGGCCCGCTACCTCGTCGCTGCCGGCGATGGCGGTCAGAGGCTGTCCTGCCGCGTCACGGCGACGGCCACCGACGGCATCAGGTCCATCGCCACGAGCAACCGCGCGCGGGCACGGCTCGGACTGGTCGTCGTCGGCGTCTCGGTCGATGCGGGCGGCGTGTCGGTGACGCTGCGGTGCGCGCGCAGCGAGCGGCACTGCAGCGGATCGGTGCGGGTGCTCGTCGCCGGTCACCCCGTAGCGCGAGGGCACTTCGCGCT
The DNA here is from genome assembly GCA_030774435.1 of Actinomycetota bacterium. Taxonomy (GTDB): domain Bacteria; phylum Actinomycetota; class Thermoleophilia; order Gaiellales; family JALYLC01; genus JALYLC01. The sequence goes on along the minus strand of JALYLC010000656.1, from coordinate 3,177 downwards.
TCGCTCGCCCGGCGGCGTCGTCCAGCTCGGGCTCGTCGCGGGCGCGCGCCGCCCGGCGAGCGGTGAGCTCGCGACGGTGCTCGTCGCCTACCGCAACCGCGCGGGCGCTGCGCGCACCGTCCTGCAACGCCTGGTGATCAGGGACTAGAGCTCGAGGCGCCCTCGGGCGCCCTGCCCGGCGCGGTGCCGGCGCCCGAACCCCACCAGGGGCGAAACGGCGGCAGATCGCGGTTGCGCTGGTCTGCGGGCTCGGGCATCTCGCCGTCGTCGCCCGCGAAGCGACGCAGGTACTGGTCGGGCAGGATGCCCCAGCCGTCGTAGGCCGTCGGCTCCTCGGGCACGTCGCCGAGCACCTGCGCCGGGTCGATCCGGCCGTCGGCCACGCGGCAGATGTGCAGCCACGAGTCGCCCAGGTCGAACTCGTAGACGAACTCGTCGCCGGCCATGAGCCGGCTCAGCCGCGAGCTCGCCGCGAGCACGGTGTCGCTCTCGCCGCTCTCCCAGTCGGGGTGCTCGGGCGCGACGTAGACGTGTCCCGGGAGCTCGAACTGCCACAGGTGCGAGAGGTCCCAGCGCCCGAACGAGACATCGATCGCCGTCGCCAGCTGTTCGAACGTGTGCGTCCGGCCCACGGCGAAGACGCGGCCCGGACGCGGCCAGAAGCGAAAGCCGCCGCCCTCGACGAGCTCGACGGTGAGCGAGAGCCAGGTCTTCGCCACGCGGTCACCGTATCGCCTCCCGCCGGGAGTCGCCAGCGCCGCCCGGGCGCGGCGCCCTGTGCTACCTCTACCCGTGCCATGGATGCTTCCTCCCCCGCAGTCGAGGTCGAGGGCGTCGCTGTCTCGTTCGGCGAGACGCGCGCGCTCGACGGCGTCGACCTGACCGTCGGAACCGGCAGCGTGCAGGGCCTTCTGGGGCCGAACGGCGCGGGCAAGACGACGCTCGTGCGCGTGCTCGCGACGCTGCTGCGTCCCAACGCCGGCTCGGCGCGCGTGTTCGGCTGCGACGTCCTGCGCGACGCGACGCGCGTACGCGCGCTGATCGGCCTCGCGGGCCAGTTCGCCGCCGTCGACGGCACGCTCACGGGCCGCGAGAACCTCGAGATGGTCGGCAGGCTGTACCGGCTCGGCCGTGCCGAGGCCCGGCGCCGAGCGGTCGAGACGCTCGAGCGCCTCGACCTCATGGACGCCGCCGACCGGGTCGTGCGCGGCTACTCCGGCGGCATGCGGCGCCGGCTCGACCTCGGCGCCAGCCTCGTCGGCCGGCCGCGCCTACTGATCCTCGACGAGCCCACGACGGGCCTCGACCCGCAATCGCGGAACGACGTCTGGAGCTTCATCCGCGAGCTCGTCGCAGACGGCACCACGGTGCTGCTCACGACGCAGTACCTGGACGAGGCCGACAACCTGGCCGACCACATCGTCGTCATCGACCACGGCAAGGTGATCGCGAACGGTACGCCGCGCGAGCTCAAGGCCCGCATGGGCGCCGACGTGCTCGAGTTGCACCTGGAGGACGCGGCAGCGCTCGAGTCCACCGCAGCCGCGCTGCGCGGAATCGGCAACGGTGAGCCGACGATCGATATCGGCGACCGGCGGATCACGGTCCCGGTGCACCAGGGCGCGACGGATCTGATGAGCGCGGTGCGCCGGCTCGACGAGGAGGGCATCGTGCCGAGCGACCTGAGCCTGCGCCGCCCGTCGCTCGACGACGTCTTCCTGGCTCTGACCGGTCGCGGGGCCACGCCCGAGGAACCCGAGCTGGACGGCGCAGCATCGGCGGGCCGGCGTTCCAAGCGAGGCGTGGCATGAGCGCCGCCGACCGCAGCGCGCTGCCGCCCACGCGACTGCCCCCGACGGCGATCTTCAGCGACGCCTTCGTGATCGCACGCCGCAACGTGCTGTTCATCGTCCGCACCCCGCAGCTGCTCGTGTTCTCCACGATCCAGCCGGTCATGTTCGTGCTTCTCTTCCGCTACGTCTTCGGCGGGGCGATCAGCGTGCCGGCATCGAGCTACGCGAGCTACCTGCTGCCCGGCGTGTTCGTGCAGACCGTCGTGTTCGGCAGCACCACCGCGGCGGTCGGGCTCGCGTCCGACCTCAAGTCCGGAATCATCGACCGCTTCCGCTCGCTGCCCATGGCGCGCTCGGCGGTGCTGGCCGGCCGCACCGCTGCCGACGCGGTGCGCAACGTGTTCGTGATCTCGCTCATGGTCGCCGTCGGTTACGCCGTCGACTTCCGCTTCCAGGGCGGCCTGCTCTCGGCGCTCGGCGCGATGGGGATCGCCCTCCTCTTCGGGTACGCGTTCTCGTGGTTCTTCGCGCTGGTCGGCATGCTCGTGCGCGACCCCGAGACCGCGCAGGTCGCGGGCTTCGTGCCGCTCTTCCCGTTCGTCTTCGCAAGCTCGGTGTTCGTCTCGCCGGCGTCGATGCCCTCGTGGCTGCGGGCATTCGCCGAGCACCAGCCCGTCACGAAGGTCGCGAACGCCGTGCGCGGCCTGTCGCTCGGCACCGCGACGACCCGCGACGTCGTCGTCGCGCTGCTCTGGATCGGCGGCATGCTGCTGGTGTTCGCGCCGCTCGCGACGTGGCGCTACCGCAAAGGCTGAGCGCGTTGTGTGATGCATAAATCGGGGTCAGACCCCGATTTATGCATCAACAGCCTGGAAGCTACCGATAGTGAGTCTCGGCTACCATCAAGCCGTGAGCACCCCCCACGATCCCGCCTGGAGCGAGCACGCGCACGCGACGCTCGAGCGCGAGGGCTTTCGGGCGGGCGCCGCACGCACCCGCGTGGTCGACGCGCTGGCACGGCAGAACTGCTGCGCCACGGCGCAGGAGATCGCCGATGAGCTGCGGAGCGACGAGGGCCGCGTGGGGATCGCGAGCGTCTACCGCGCACTCGAGGTGCTCGACCGCCTCGGCCTCGTGCACCGCCTCGACGTGGGCGATGGCACCGCGCGTTACGAGGCCGCGCACCCGGGCGGCGAGCATCACCACCACGTCGTCTGCGATCGCTGCGGGCGCGTCGCCCAATTCTCCGACGACGGCCTCGAGCAGGCGATCGCGACGCTGTCTGCGCGCCTCGAGTTCGCGATCGACCAGCACGACGTCGTGCTGCGCGGCACCTGCCCGAACTGCCGCTAGGCACCGCCGTGCATATAAAGGGGTCAGACCC
>JALYLC010000655.1 GCA_030774435.1 Actinomycetota bacterium | reverse complement strand
GGGCGGACGCGCGGCGTGCCTCAGGCGCGGTCGTCGTGTGAGCGGGAGGCTTCACGCGGCGGAAAGATCGCACATCCGACGATCGAATGCAAGACTTCGACGAGTTATTGCATAAAATCTACTCAGTCACGCAGCATTCTTCGTGGCGCGCGTGCGGAGCACACCGCAGCGCGCCTGCACCGCCGGCGGCCGTCAGATGCCGGCGCCGAGCCTGACGGGGGCGGCAGCCGTAGAGCCGCGCGCGACGAGTTCCGGCTCGAAGAACAGCTCCTCGGCCTGCACGGCCGAGCCCTCGATCTGCCCCGTCAACATGGCGACCGCGGCGCGGCCGATCGCCTCGATCGGCTGGCGCACCGTGGTCAGCGGGGGGTCGGTGCAGTTCATGAACGCCGAGTCGTCGTAGCCCACCACCGAGACGTCGGCCGGAACGGACAGCCCGGCGCGCCTCGCTGCGCGGATCGCCCCGAGGGCCAAGGGGTCGCTGGCACACACGATGCCGGTGGCGCCGTGCCCGATCAGGCGCGTCGCGGCGGCGTGCCCGCCCTCGAGCGAGAACATCGTGCGTTCGACCAACTCGGGCCCGGAGGTTGTGCCGGCTCCGTCGGCCGCGCGGGCCACGGCCCGGAAGGCCGCCAGCTTGCGGCGTGAGGGCACGTGGTCGGGCGGCCCCAGGATGAGACCGATGCGCTCGTGCCCGAGGGAGGCCAGATGGCCGTAGGCCTGTTCCATCGCCACCGCGTCGTCGGTGGAGACGCGCGGGAAGTCGAGGTGCTCGGCGGCGGCATTCACCAGGACGACGGGCAGTCGGAGCTTCAGCAGCCGCAGGTAGTGATCATGTGGCGCATCGGCCTCTGCGTACTGACCGCCGGCGAAGACCATGCCCGAGACCTGGCGCTCGAGCAGCATCTCGACGTATTCGGCCTCGGACATGCTGCCGGTCCGCGTGCACAGCACCGCGTTGAAGCCCCGCTGTGCAAGCGCCCCGCCCACCACCTCGGCCAGCGCAGGGAAGATGGGGTTCTGCAATTCGGGCACGACGAGCCCGACCATGCGCGCGCGCCGTACCCGTAGGTGAGTGGGGCGCTCGTAGCCGATCACGTCGAGGGCCGTGAGCACCGCAGCCCGGGTGGCATCCGAGATCCCCGGCTTGCCGTTGAGGACACGGCTGACGGTTGCCTCGCTGACACCTGCCTGCTTGGCCACGTCTGCAAGATTCCTCGCCACGCTGCAAGTCTATGACACCGGCTTGCAAGACTTGCGGCGCCGACCGGGCGGCGGGCTACTCGCCCTCGTCCTCGCGATCCTCGACCAGCACCGCCGTCGGGGGCGGATCGGTCGGCTGAGGATGAGGAGGCGGCTCGGGGTTCGGCACCTCCTCGACGGCGACCGACTCCGAGGGAGTATCGATCCACCGGTAGTGGAGCTCGCGAACGCAGATGTCCATGCGGGGGTATTCCGCGCGCACAGCGGTTCCAAACCCGCCTCGCGACCGCGTAGCTCGCATGAGGGATTCCAGGATTCGTTCAGCGGCAAGGCGGGAACGGCCGGGTGTGTCCGATCGCCTCAGCCTGGAGGTTCCCGCGGCAGCGGCGGCCGTACCCGGCGCGCGGCGTGCCGTCACGAGCCTGTGCCAGCACCTCGGGCTTGCCGGCGACCTCACGGAGCGGATCCGCCTGGCCGTGACGGAGGCACTGCAACTGCGTGCTGCATGCCTACCGCGATGCGACGAGCGCGACGTTCGCCGTCGAGGCTCGGGTGCAGGGAGACTCGCTGCTGCTCGTGGTGCGTGATTACGGACAGGGCATGGCGCCGGGGCGAGCTGGGGGGGACGCGCTGCACGTCGGCTTGCGCCTGATCCGGGAGCTGGCGGACAGCGCGTCCGTCTCGACGCGCCCGGGGCGCGGTACGCGCGTCGCCATGCGCTTTGCGATCACTCGCGCAGCCTGAAGGTTTCGTGCCGCGCCCGCGCGGGATCACGGCCTCGTCAATGCATGTCCGATCTACTGAGGAGGGCTCCCATGCCGGCCAAGATGGATGATCCGCGCGAGTTGTTCCTGCACGAGCTCGGCGACCTGCTGTACGCGGAGAACCTGCTCGTCAAGACGCTGCCGAAGCTCGCGAAGGAGGCCAGCGATGCCGAGCTGCAGGAGGGCTTCGAGACGCATCTCGAGGAGACCAAGCAGCACGTCGCCAACCTCAAGCAGGTGTTCGAGGCCGTTGGCAAGACGGCCAGGGCGGAGAAGTGCCCCGCCATCGAGGGCATCACCGAGGAGCACGACGAGTTCATCAGCGAGGAGGAGCCGTCGCCCGAGGTGCGCGACATCTTCCTGACCGGCTCGGGTGCGCGCGCAGAGCACTACGAGATCGCCGCCTACACCGGGCTGATCACGATGGCTCAGGCGCTCGGCGAGAAGAAGGCGGTTCCGCTGCTGCAGGAGAACCTCGCGCAGGAGCAGGCTGCCCTCGCGAAGCTCGAGAAGGCGGCCACGCGCCTGTCGCGCGAATACGCGACCGCCTGACCGCTCGCGTCAGGCCGACTGAGAACGTCTCAGTCGGCCTGGCGTTCGCGCCGTCCTTCGCTGTCATGCCCGCCGCTAGTCTGCGGCCGTGGCCGAAGGAGCCTCTGGCAGCGTCGACTGGATCGACCTCATCGACCCGGATCAGGCCGAGATCGAGAACGCGCTCGGCCGCACGCTTCACGCTCGTGCGCTCGATCAGCTGCTCGCGCCACACCGGCACCGCGACGACCCGCGCCCGACGCTCGAGGGGCACGGCGACTACGTCTTCGGCGTCTTCCTCGTGCCGCAGCTGCTCGCGGACTCGAGCGTGCTCTACCGCGAGGTGGACATCGTGGCCGCGCAGGACATCATCATCACGGTGCGCAAGAGCGCGGACCCGCACGGCCCGTTCGACTGCGCAGCCGCTCGTGAGTTGCACAGCGCCGGGCACGTGCATTCACCTGCCATGGTCGCGTACCACCTCGTCGACGATGTCGCCGAGGGATACCTCGAGCTGACCGATCAGCTGAATGAGCGGATCGACGAGCTCGAGGATCACGTCGAGGACTGGGACGGCGCCCGCGTGCGCACCGAGCTGTCCTCACTCCGCCACGACATCCTGCAGGTGCGTCGCACGCTCTCGCCGACCCGAGACGCCGTGCGGCGCGTCTTCGACGATCGTGTCGACGCGCGTGTGGGCGAGGTTGAGCTCTTCGACCGGGATGCCGAGCTGCACTTCGCCGACGCTTACGAGAAGCTCATGCGCGCGAGCGAGGCGCTCGACCTCAGCCGCGATCTCGTGGCGGGCGTGCGCGACTACTACCAGTCCAAGGTCGCCAACGACCAGAACGAGATCATGAAGCGCCTGACGATCGTCGCCTCACTGCTCCTGCCGGCTTCGCTGATCGTGGGCTTCTACGGCATGAACGTGCACGGCTTCCCCGAGTACCACTGGTCGTTCGGCTACGAATACGTGATCGCGCTGATCGTGGCCGTGACCGCAGCGCAACTCGTCTGGTTCAGGCGCAGGCGCTGGCTCTGAAGCCGGCCACGCGCTCTACGCACGCCGCTCCTGGTCGACGTGCAGCGTGGCCTCGCGGCGCGCGCTGCGCTCGGCGGTGCGGCCCGTGTGGGATGCGCCGCTCCAGCCGCACGAGCACTCCGCGGAGCAGATCTCGGGATCGCCGAATCGCTGGCGCAGGTCCCTGATGTGGATGACGTGCTCGTTGTGCCGGACGCCGGCTATGGCCGCGCCGCGCGAGGGGTGGATCGGCAGGAGCTCGGCCAGACCGGCGAGCTTTGCCATGCGCTGCAACGCCACTGCCTTCGGGGGGATGATGAGCGCGAGACCACCGCCACGCGCCTCGAGGTCGCCGGCCGCGGCCACCAGCGTCGCAATCACGGACGCGTCGACGGACGTGCACTCGGAGAGGTCGACGAGGACGTTCAGCTGGGGGACGGCGCCTGCCAGCGCCTCACTGAGCGCCTGGCCCCGACTCGCATCGTGCGATCCGCGCATGGTCACGATCGCAATCCCGAGGCGGTGGAACGCCAGCTCGGCCGACGGCGGCGTCCCGAGAGCGGGCGATGGTTGCAGCTTGGCTTCGTACCGTGTCATGTGACCCCGTCGATCGAACGCGCCTCCGAGGCTCTGTCCCTGCGTCCGCCCGGCGGCCTGGGCGCGACCCGTGGGGTCGGGTGGAGAAGCGCCGACAGATCCTACTCCGGAACCGGCTCCGCGCGCGCCCACAAGGTGGTCGACGCCGCCGGGGTCAGAACTGGTGTTCAAGAGTCGCGGGGCGTTCGAGACCTCCGAACGCCCCGCTCATTCTGTTAGAACGTCTTAGAGTGAGCGTGGCTCGATTTCTGGCGTGGCTCCGCACGCGCGACCGCGACCTCGCGGCGCTGCGCCGGGCCGGGCGAACGGCGATCGTCATGCCGGCGCTGTTCGCGTTCGGCGATCAGGTGATCGGCAATCTCAATGTCGCGACGTTCGCGGCGTTCGGATCGTTCGCCACACTCGTGCTGGTCGACTTCAGCGGCCCGATGCGAGAGCGGCTCCAGGCGCAGGCGACGCTCGCGCTGGCCGGCGGGGTTCTCGTCTGCGCGGGCACGCTGGCCTCGCGCGACCCGTGGCTCGCAGCGATTGCGATGGCAGTCGTCGCGTTCTGCGTGCTCTTCGCCGGGGTCGTCAGCTCGGTCCTGGCCGGCGCATCCACGTCCCTGCTGCTTGCGTTCATCCTCCCGGTGTCACTGCCCGGCACGGCGTCGTCGATTCCCGATCGACTGGCGGGCTGGGGCATGGCCGCAGCGGTGTCGCTGGTCGCGATCGCTGTCCTCTGGCCGGCGCCGACGAGGGGCCCGTTGCGAGCACCGGCCGTGGCCTCCTGCCGGGCGCTCGCGGCGCGGCTGCGCTCGGAGGCCGCATACATGCTCGGCGGGGCCGGCGCGCCGTCTGCCGAGGAGCACGCCCAGGTGGTGGCAGCGGCCGACGCAGCCGTCGGCGAGCTCCACCGGGGATTCCTCGCAACGCCGTACCGCCCGACCGGATTGAGCACGCCCGCGAGGACGATCGTGAGGCTGGTCGACGACCTCAACTGGCTGAACGCAATCGTGCAGTCGAGGCCGCTGCCCGGAGCGGGAACGCTCGGCCGCGCAACGTGCGCCGTGAAGGTGGCCGCAGCCGTGGCACTCGAGCGCGGCGCGGATCTGCTCGAGGCGCCCGCAGGCAGTCCCGAGGAGCTGCGCTCGGCGCTCGATGAGCTGCAGCGATCCCTGCATGCCATGGAGCACAGCGCGACCGTCGAGCTGCCGATCAGCCCGGCGGGCAACGGCTCAGGCTCCGAGGGCGAGCAGCAGCGGGTGAGCGAATTCCTCACGGCGCTCGATCCGAGCTTTCGCGCGCAGGAGCTCAGCTTCGCGGTCTCTCAGGTCGCGAGCAACATCGAGCTGACCGCGGCTGCGGAGCGGCGCGGCTGGTGGGAGCGCTTGCTCGGTCGGCAGCCCGCCGGCGTCGGCGGGGCGCTGCCCGCGGCCCGGGAACGCGCGGCAGCGCACTTCGACCGGCACTCCGTATGGCTGCACAACAGCCTGCGCGGCGCAGCCGGGCTGGGACTGGCCGTGTTCGTCGCCAATCGCACGGGCGTGCAGCACTCGTTCTGGGTCGTCTTCGGCACGTTGTCCGTGCTCCGCTCCAACGCGCTGAACACCGGCCAGTTCATCGCGCGCGGCGTGCTGGGCACCGCAATCGGATTCGCGATCGGCGCGGCGGTGGTCGCCGCCATCGGCACCAACACCGCGCTCCTGTGGGTGCTGCTGCCCGTCGTGGTGTTGCTGGCCGGCGTCGCCCCTGCGGTCATCTCCTTCACAGCAGGGCAGGCGGCATTCACGCTCACGCTGCTGATCCTGTTCAACATCATCCAGCCCGAGGGTTGGCGCATCGGGCTCGTGCGCATCGAGGACGTGGCGCTCGGCTGCGCGGTGAGCCTGGTCGTCGGGCTGCTCTTCTGGCCGCGCGGTGCCGGGGCGGCTCTTCGCCAGGCCCTGGCCGCGGCCTATGCGGAGACCGCGCGCTACCTGGACAAGGCGATCGAGTTCGGCGTCCACTGCTGTGACTCGAGTCGACCGACCCCGCCGGCTCCCAGCCGGGAGGCCCTTCAGGCGGTAGCGGCGTCGCGGCGGCTCGACGACGCGTTCCGCAGCTACCTGGCCGAGCGCGGGGCGAAGCCGGTTCCGCTGGCGGGTGTGACCGGCCTGGTCACCGGCGTCGCCGCCCTGCGCCTCACGGCAGACGCGGTGCTGGATTTGTGGCAGCGCGACGAGCACCAGGCCGAAGGCGATCGGACGGCGGCGAGCGCCGAGCTCGTGCGGAGCAGCAGCCGCGTCAACGGCTGGTACGACGAGCTGGCAGCCAGTCTCAGCGATCGGCGCGAGGTGCCGGTTCCGCTCCCGCGTGACGACGACGCCGGCGACCGCTTCGTCGAGGCCGTGCGCCACGACCTTCTCGGACAGGACGGCAACGCTACGGCGACCGCGGTGCGGATGATCTGGACGAGCGACCACCTCGACGCCGCCCGGCGCATGCAGTCCGCTCTCGCCGAGCCCGCGCGCGCGGCCACCGACCCGCAGATGCACAGCCCGCTGGCCGGAATCCGGCCGTGGCATCCCTCCCGTGCTTGAGATCTAACATACCCGCGTGCCGGACGCCCCTGCTGACAGGACCTCATGAAGCCGAACACCATTCGGGCACTACTCGACTCGGGAGAGCCGACGTTCGCGACGCGGATCCTGATCGGCGATCCCCTGGTGGTGGAGGTCGTCGGGAAGACCGGCGTGTTCGACTACGTCGAGTTCCTTGCCGAGTATGCGGCGTACGACCTGCGGTCGCTCGAAGAGTTCTGTCGCGCAGCCGAGCTGAGCTCCCTCGGCTCCATGATCAAGGTCGACTGGGAGCACCGGTCGTTCGTCGCCCAGCGCGCGGTCGGCGCCGGATTCGACTCCGTGCTCTTCGCCGATCCCCGCTCGGCCGAGGATGCGCGGAGCTGCGTCCGCTGCCTCCAGCCCGACACGCCCGAGCACCGAGGCACGTTCGGCGTCGCTGCGCGGCGCCACGCGCTGCCTGGCTACGGCGGCACGCCACGCTACGTCGATGCGCTCGACGAGGTTGTCGTCGCGGTCATGATCGAGAAGGCCGAGGCCGTCGAGCACGTCGACGAAATCCTCGCCGTCGGCGGCATCGACCTGGTTCAGTGGGGTCCGGCCGACTACGCGATGAGCATTGGACGCGCCGGGGAGCGGGACTCGAAAGCAGTCAGGGATGCTGAGCTCCGCGTGCTCTCCGCATGCCGCGCGGCGGGCATCCCGGCGCGAGCGGAGATCTCGTCGCCCGAGCAGGCAAGGTACTACCTCGACCTGGGCGTGCGCCACTTCAGCCTGGGCACCGACCTTCTCACGCTGTACGACGTGTTGAAGCAGGGCGGGGAGCAACTGCGCGAGGTCGTCGGCACAGCCTAGACCGGAGCGCAAGATGGGGCATGGCGGCCCTGAGCACGATGGACGGCCGGATTATCCGTCGACTCGACGGTCAGGGCGCGATCTCGAGTCGGCTGATCAACCTCTCAGCGGGCAAGAAGTCCCGCTTCAGGTCTGCCGTGGCACCGGGGAAGTTGCCGCCGATGCGGCCGCTCGCTCGGTCGGTCGGTCAGGGCTTGCGCGATTCAGCGCCGATGTCAGGCGGCGTGCCGCTCGTGCAGCGAGTGCTCTCCCAGCAGCGTGATGAATGCGTCGACCACGGCAGGGTCGAACTGTGTGCCGGCCATAGCCCTGATCTCGTGCAGGGCTGCTTGTTCGGGAAGCGCTCGTCGGTATGGGCGGTCATTGGTCATGGCGTCGAACGCGTCGACGACTGCGAAGATCCGCGCCACGAGCGGGATCTCCTCGCCGCGTAGCCCGTTCGGATAGCCGCTGCCGTCGAACTGCTCGTGATGAGCACCGACGACGTCCTGCGCGAGGCCGGCGAGAAAGGGGATCTCCCTGATGATCTGCCGGCCCAGGAGGACGTGCTGCCGCATGCGATCGACCTCGCCGGCCGTCAGCGATCCCGGCTTGAGCACGATGGCATCGGGAATCCCGATCTTGCCGATGTCGTGCAGGAGGAAGCCGAATTCGAGCTCCGGGTCCGTCACCAGATCCGGGGCTACGCGTTCGGTCAACTGCAGGGCGAGCTGCGTCACGCGCTCGGCGTGGGCACCGGTCTGGTCGTCGCGCAATTCGAGCGTCGTGGCGAGTGCTCGCACTGTCATGCGGTAGGAGTCGTGCAAGGCGCGTGCGGCGGCGTGACCCCGTATCGCGTAGCGGATCGTGCGCTCGAGCAGTGCGGCGCTGACCTCGCCCTTGACGAGAAAGTCGGCAGCGCCCGCCTGAGATGCCCGTTGATCGACTTCGCGATCGTCGTATCCCGTGAGCAGGATCACCGGCATCGAATGTCCACCGCTGACCAACTCGCGCACGAGATCGATGCCGCTCTTGGCACCCAACCGGTAGTCGACCAGACAGACGTCGTAGCCCGCACTCTCGACCGCCGCCAGAGCAGAGGAGTAGTCGATGACCCACTGCACGTCGTGCCGGGTTCCGTCGATCCGCGATATCAGATCACGGGTGAGGATGGAGTCCTCCTCGTCATCCTCCACCAACAGCACGGCGATCGAATCATCCGGGCGAACTGGACCCACGGCGCCCGGCGCTTCTCGAGACTCCCCCATGTGCCCCGTATCGGCAAAGACCCGGTGAAGCCTTATCGGCCGTTTGGCAGATGCTGTGGCTCATCAGCAGAGAGGAGTCACTCAGGAGAGGGGCGCGCGGGACTGCGCCGGCGCGCCCGATGGCGGTCGCGCCCGGAGCGCCTCGCGCGGCCGGGTATTGCAGTTCGGCGCGCAAGCCGCGGGCGGGTTGGCGCTCCCCTCCAGGCCGACCCATCGCATACGACCAGAAGCCCGAGTCGGCACGCACGAGAACCTCACCGAGCGCGCCCTTCATTACGAGCTATTGCCGACGTCCTCCTGAGGGATCTGGTTGAGCTGAGTTGGCAGACGGGATGGGCTCAGCGTGCGAACGCGTGCGCGATTCGGTACCAGGTCGTGATCGTCTCGGCGAGCCGAACTCGGCAAGCGACTACGGATGAGCACACGCGTCGTACACTCGGAGCGTGGAGAAGAAAGCGCAGGCTCCGGTCTCGACTCGCTACGCACGCAACACGCTGAAGCGGCTAGATCGGCGTGCGCGGGCCGAGGGCCACCTGCGCTCGAGGCTCATCCAGCGCTACGTCGCCGAAGGCATCGAGATGGACGAGCATCCTGGAATCGTCTTCCGCCCAGGACCAGCCGGGCGCCGGCCTGGTCTGGTCGGCGGTCCCGACATCTGGGAGGTGGTGGCTGTCCACCGAAGCTTCGACGACACCCAACGAGCTGCGGACTGGCTAGACCAGCCGGCAGGCGCGATCGAAACTGCACTGCGCTTCTACGACACCCACCGAGCAGAGATCGACGAATGGATCAGCCGAAATGAGGAGGCAGCCGAGGCAGCTGAGCGCGTTGCGCTCGCACGCCAGGCCGCCTCTTGAAGGCGCTCCTCGACGAGATGTATCCGCGTCTGATCGCCGATGCGCTCCCGACTCGCGGGCACGACGTCATCTCGACGCACGAGCCGCCCGGGAGCGGCGCCACAGACGAGACGGTGCTCGACTACGCGGGGACACTGAGCGGCAGGGCGGTGGTAACCGGAGAACGTCCGTGACTACCGCTCGCTCGCAGATGCACTCCACACCACGGGGCAGAGTCACGCGGGCCTTGTCTTCACGACCGAGAAGCGCTGGCCGCGCAGAGACGCCGGAGCACTCATCACTGCGCTCGACGCACTGCTCGCGTCCAGCCCGGAGCAGGCGCTCGACGCGGAACTCTGGCTGTAGCTGCCTCGTCCGGCCCGTGGGCTAGATTCGACCGTCATGAGTGTCGCGTCGATCTCGAGGAATGCGTCGTGCCCGTGTGGCAGCGGCAAGAAGTACAAGCGCTGCTGTCTCGCGGGCGAAGAGAAGGCCGTGCGCGACGCGCTCTTCGACGACGCGGTCGGCCGCCGGATTCAGGAGTGGGCGGCGGAGCACTTCGACGACGAGATCGGAGGCGCCCTCCAGCGGTACGTCGGCCCTGAGCATCGTGTGCTGTACGACGACGATTTCATGCTCTTTGCCACCTGGTTCCACAACGACCGTCAGCTCCCGGGAGGAGGGACGCCGGCAGAACGCTATGCCGCGCGTGCTGATCTGCCGCCGGCCGAAAGCGAGGCGGCGTCCCGGATCGCCACGGCGCAGCTCGGGCTCTACCGTGTCCTCTCGGCGGAGCCCGGGCGCTCGTTGCTGTTGGAGGGCGTAGCCGACGGCGCGCGCATCGAGGTCCGGAGCCCGCTCGTCTCCCGCGACGCCGTCCGCTGGGACATCCTGCTGGCCCGCGTGATGGACGGCGATCCTCCGAGCCTGTGGGGCCCAGTGCGCTTCTTCGAGCCGTGCGACGAGCCCGAGGTGCGCGCCGAGCTCGAGCGGCTTGCGGGCATGCCGGTCGAGGAGCTCGACAATGCGGGTCTGGCGGCGACATGTCGCCGGCATTCGTTCGAGCTGATGCAGTTCGCGCCGGCGAGCAAGAGTGCCGAGCGGAGCTTGTTCACGCTCGAGGGCGATCCGGTGGCCTTCGCGTCGGCGACCTGGCGCGTGCACGATCTTCCCGCGGTGACCGAGCAGCTGGCGGTGCTCGGTGGCCTTCTGCCGGACGATCCGGTTGAGCTCGAGCTCACCGTCCCGCGCGCATCGCTAGTAGAGCAGCGCTCGGCGCTGCCGCCCGGTGCTGTGGTCGTGGAAGTCAACCGCGTCGATGCCCCGGACACCGTTCCGATCGCGACGTTCCGGCTCGAAGGTGGCGAACTCCAGGTCGAGGCGATCTCCGAGCCGCGGCTCGACTACGCGATCGACGTCGTTGCTCTCGACCTCGGCCTGTTCGTCGAGCTCGTCGAGCGCAATGTCACATCCGCGGACGAAGCGCTGAGAGCGCGACGCGCGGACCTGCGTGAAGCATCGCCTGCATTCCCTTCGTCGCTCGACGACGGCGAGTGCCTGCTCCTCGGCGATCTCGTGACCGACCGGATGCACAGGTGGCTCGACGAGCCCCATCCGCTGCTCGCCGGCCGCACGCCCCGCGAAGCCGCGGCGGGCCCGGGTCGCGCCGAGGTCGTCCGCCTGATCCGCCAGCTCGAGAACGGCGCCGAGCGAGCCCGCCGTCGCGGCGAGCCTGCCGCCGACGTGGATCGGCTCCGGCGCGAACTTGAGCTGAGCGACGAGTTCGCCGCCTGAGCGCTCGCAATCACACGGACAGAGCTCTCGTTTGATTCACATATGGGCACGAAGCCCAGAGCGGGTCTGAGTCGATCTCGCCGCGCTCGCAACAGATCTGCCGGCTGCGGGCGGCGAGGAAGGGCCCGTACGGCACGCGCCGCGCGCCCGCGCAGGAGCACCCATTCGTAGCGTGAACCTTTGGAACCCTCGGTGGTAGGGTCGTCGGATGCTCGTGCGCTGCACGAAGAGGACGCTCGATGTGCTCGGCGGCTCCGTCACGCTCAGCGAGTCCTTGCCAACCGAGGACGACTGGTACCTGAACCTGTTCTGGATGGACGGCAAGAAATGCCTCCTGCTCACTCACGCGGACACGCTCTTCTCGGTCTTCCGCGCACGAGTTTCGATCCCCGAGCTGCGACCAATCGGGCCTTACCTCGTCGCGGCCATCGAAACTGAGCTACGCGCGGAGACCCTTCCCATCGACGCGTTCCCCGAACTCCAACCCGAGCGTTGCCGGCTTGCCAAGACCGCAAGTCGCAGCACACTGGGACACATGACCCAGATGGTCTTCGAGCTCCGATACGTGATCGGCAATGAGCGCGGCCTCGACCGATGCGACATCGACGACCTGAACCACTGGCTCCGTCACACGCTCCGAAACCGCGGCGGCTACATCCACCCAATCGATCTCGTCGCGCAACGCATCGTCTGACGACATCGAGAGTTCGTCTCGACGCGCTCACAGTCTGCGTCGAGTGCGATCCGGTAGCACAGATCGAAGCGACAACAGCAGCTGCCGAGCGGGCTTCTGTGGCGAGAGGCCGAGGAGCGCCGACGTCCGGATTCGAACCCCGTGAGGCGTCCTGGCACTCGGCGCGCGACACGATACGAACGAAGATGGCCGAGGAGTGCACTTGAGCGTGGGCGAGCATTCGAGCTGGATGGCCAGGCAGGGGTGAAGCTGATGGCCATCGGCTTCAGGCTGGGCGGCGAGGAGACGCATAAGATCGGGGAGGAAGGGGCGTACCGCATCCGCCGATGGCTGGACTCGACGTTCCGCTTCCGCATCGATCGCTCGATATACGATCTCGACGCCGATGACAATTGTGCTCGCGCGGCCAACCGCGTAGCATCGAGCGCGCCTTGCGTTCCCCCCGCTTCGACGCCGTCTACGGGCGCAGCATCGACGACCCCGAGGGCTTCTGGGGCGAGGCCGCGCGCGCTCTCGACTGGGACGAGCCTCCGCGGCGAGTGCTGGAGCGCGACGCGATTCCCCTGGCCCGCTGGTTTCCGGACGGGCAGCTCAACACGTGCCACAACGCTCTCGACCGCCACGCCGACGGCGCCCGCGGCGACCAGGCCGCGCTGATCTACGACAGCCCCGTCACGGGCACGCGGCGCACCTACAGCTACGCCGAGTTGCGCGACGAGGTCGCGCGGCTGGCCGGCGCGCTCCGGAGCCTCGGCGTCGAGCGCGGCGACCGCGTCGTCCTCTACCTGCCGATGGTGCCCCAGGCGCTGATGGCCATGCTTGCCTGCGCGCGCCTGGGCGCAATCCATTCGGTCGTGTTCGGCGGCTTCGCGGCGCACGAGCTCGCCGTGCGCATCGACGACGCCCGGCCGCGCGTCGTGCTGTCCGCGTCCTGCGGCCTCGAGGGGGCGCGCACGGTCGCCTACAAGCCCTTGCTCGACGCCGCGCTGGACGAGGCCGCGCACGCGCCCGAGCACTGCGTGATCCTGCAGCGCCCGCAGCTCACCGCCTCGCTGCAGGCGGGCCGCGATCTCGACTGGGAGGCACTCGTCGCCGCAGCGCAGCCGGCGGGATGCGTGCCGGTCCGGGCGACCGATCCGCTCTACATCCTCTACACCTCGGGCACGACGGGCCGTCCCAAGGGCGTGGTGCGCGACAACGGCGGGCACGCGGTCGCGCTCGCGTGGAGCATGCCGAACGTCTATGACGTGCACCCCGGCGAGGTCTTCTGGGCGGCCTCGGACGTCGGCTGGGTGGTCGGGCACTCCTACATCGTCTACGCGCCGCTGCTCGTCGGCGCGACGACCGTCTTGTATGAGGGCAAGCCGGTCGGCACGCCCGACGCGGGAGCGTTCTGGCGGGTGATCGAGGAACACGGCGTGGCCGCGCTGTTCACCGCGCCGACCGCGATCAGGGCGATCCGCAAGGAGGATCCCGGGGCGGCGCTGCTCGGCGGCCGCGCGCTGCCGTCGCTGCGCACGCTGTTCCTGGCCGGCGAGCGCACCGATCCCGACACCTACGAGTGGGCGCGCCGCGTGCTCGACCGCCCGGTCATCGACCACTGGTGGCAGACCGAGACGGGGTGGGCGATGGCGGCGAGCTGCCGCGGCCTCGAGCCGCCGCCCGTCAAGGCCGGGTCCCCCAGCCTCCCCGTGCCCGGGTACCGCATCGACATCCTGGATCCCCACGGCGAGCTCGTCCCCTCGGGCGAGCAGGGCGCGATCGCGGTGCGCCTGCCGCTCCCCCCGGGCACGCTGCCCACGCTCTGGAACGACGACGAGCGCTGCGTGGCCTCGTACCTCTCGCGCTACCCCGGGTGGTACCTCACGGGGGACGGCGGCCACATCGACGACGACGGCTACGTGTTCGTGATGGGGCGCATCGACGACGTCATCAACGTCGCCGGCCATCGCCTCTCCACGGGCGCGATGGAGGAGGTGGTGGCGACGCACCCCGACGTCGCGGAGTGCGCCGTGTTCGGCGTCCCGGACGAGCTCCGCGGCGAGGTGCCGCTCGGCCTCGTCGTGCTCAAGGCGGGCGCCGACCGCGACGCGGGCGAGCTGCGCGGCGAGCTCGTGGCGCTCGTGCGCGAGCGCATCGGCCCGGTCGCCTGCTTCCGCGACGCGCGCGTCGTCGCGCGGCTGCCCAAGACGCGCTCCGGCAAGATCCTGCGCTCGACGATGCGCGACA
Organism: Actinomycetota bacterium; assembly: GCA_030774435.1. Classification (GTDB taxonomy): domain Bacteria; phylum Actinomycetota; class Thermoleophilia; order Gaiellales; family JALYLC01; genus JALYLC01. Next base: position 3,070 of record JALYLC010000655.1, on the reverse strand, counting down.
TCGCAGCGGGCCGCGACTACGCGCTGCCGGCCACGATCGACGACCCGGCGATCATCGACGAGATCGCAGCCGTCCTCACCTCCGAAACCTAGGCGGACCGGGACGTCAAGGGCCAGACCTCCGGTTCGTGCGGCGGCCTAGGAGGGGACGCGGGCGAGGAAGGCGCGCAGCGCCGCCAGGGTCGCGGCAACCCATATCCGATGATGCGGTTGCCGCAGCTTCCCAGACGCGACGCGGATTCTGGCGAGTTGACGGCGGGTAATTTCGAACGCTTCGACCTGCGCGGGATGCTGCTGAACGCCGACGGTCAGCCAGGGCGGACACTCTGGGTCGAGTGCAAGGACTACAGCGCAGCCGGAGGCCAGAGTGCGCTCTACGACGAGTACCTAGCCGTCTGCTACTCGGGATTCGTGAAGGTCGGTCGGGATGTGGGTGCACCACCAGACATGGAATTTATGTGGGCGAGGACGCACCCCTTTGCCCAGACGGCGTACACGCAGCTGACCACCGCCGCGCGGATCAAGGACGCGTGCGCCGCGCATCCTGATCGGCTCGGCGAGCACACTTTCGACATGTCGATTGCTGAGCAACTTGCCCCGCGGCTCTGGTTATCGATCGTCAACGTGCGAGTAGAGGAGATGATGATGGGGCCAAAGCTCCGTAAGGACGTTCTCGGCACGATCGACGAGTTGGCGCCATGAGCCTTACGAGCGAGATCCGCGGCGCCCTCGAGGTGCCGCACCCAGATGATGTCGCCGACCGCGTCCACCATCTTGTCGCGAAGGCCCTGCACACCCTGGATACGGACGTTGAAATCAAGCGCACCCACTACTTCACGCACACGATAGTCCCCGGGCGGAAGGGGACGGTAGTGGCCCCCCGATGGGTCTTCGCGAGGCGGGCGGCGCGCGCGTAGGCGCTCTCGCGTGCGTTGCCATCACCATACGGATAGGCGCCGGCCCAGCCTGAGCTGATTAGCGTGAGCCCCACATCAGGCGTGCCTCGCGCCTTGTGGCGCATGCGCGGTTTGACGCTGGGCCGGCCCACCCGCGAGGCTGTGCCTAAGCGCACCAAGGCCCGCCGTGGCGGCTTCGGGTGAAAAGCGGTGGCTAGGTGGCGTAGCCGCTGACCAAGTTCATCTGGTCGTTCCTGATCGTGACGAGCGTGAAGTGGAACCCCCTGCCGTTGTCGTACTTGGCATCGCAGGCGAATCTGACCGTGTGGTTCCTCGCCGTCGTGTTCGTGAAGCCGATACTGACGCAGGTGACGCTGGTCACGCGATACGACGTGCCAGCCTTCTTCAGACGTTCGTTGCCGATGATCTTGACGTACTTGGTCACCGGGCAATAAGGGGAAGCATGAGCAAGCGCCACTGTTCAAGCAAGCACAACGAGTTCGGCCCTGCCTTGATTCTCCAGACTCTCGCGAAGGCTCTCATAGGTCTGGCGCTCATCGTCTATGCGATCGCATGGCCGTTCGTGTGGATTGTCCGCCGGTGGAATCGGCGGTTACTAGCTCGAGACTTCACGGTGAAGGAAGCACCGGAGGATCAGTCGATCCCGATGGCACCGTTCGTCAACCCGGAGCGAGGAATAGTCAAGACCTGTGGATCGGCGTGTCACGCGACTTGCTGATCACCACCCTCTGATTCGTCGGGTCGTTCGATGAGCTTGCCGTTCTTGAATACCGCGCCCGGCTACGACGAGGAGCTGCGCAACTCGGTGTTCTTCGAGCGTGGTCTGCACGCGACGTCCATCTGCGGCGCGGTCGGCGCCGCGGTGGCCGTGGCGATGCTGCAGGGGCAGGACGAGGCGGGGATCGCCTCCGCCGCCGGCATCGCGGCCAGCATGGGCGCCGGCCTGCTGGAGGCCAACCGCACCGGCGGGACCGTCAAGCGGGTCCACTGCGGCTGGGCCGCGCGCTGCGGCGTGGCAGCGGCCGACCTGGCCCGGCGGGGCTCACCGGCCCGCCGACCGTGCTGGAGGGCCGCTTCGGGTTCCTGCAGGCGTTCTGCGGCGACCGCGCCCACCCGGACGCCGTCGTCCGCGGCCTGGGCACGGACTGGGAGCTGCCGCGCGTGGTCTTCAAGCCGTACCCGTGCAACCACTTCACCCACGCGGGCGTGGACGCCGCCCTGCGGCTGCGCGCCCAGGGGCTCGCCCCCGCCGACGTCACAGCGATCGAGCTGGGCGTCGCCAAGCCCGTCCTGCGCACGATCGCCGAGCCACCCGAGGCCAAGGCACGGCCGGCCTCCGGGTACCACGCGGCGTTCAGCGGCCCCTACACGGTCGCCGCGGCGCTGCTCGGCGGCGGCCTCGGCGTGTCCCACGAGGACTTCACCGACGCCGCCGCCCGTGACCCCCGCCGCCTTGCCCTGGCCGCCCTGGTGCGCTGCGTCGAGGACGAGCGCTGCAGCGCGTCGTTCCCGCACGCCTTCCCCGCCGTCCTGCGCGTGACCACCCGCACGGGCGAGGAACTCGAGGCCCGCGTCGAGGTCAACCGCGGCGGCCCCGGCAACCCCCTGTCCAACGAGGAGCTGGCGAGGAAGTTCCACGACAACGCCGTGAGGTCCCTCCCGGAGGAGCGCGCGGCCGAGCTCGCGGCCCGAACGCTCGCCTTTCCTGACGCTCAGAGCGTCGAGGATCTCACCGCGCTGCTGACCTCGGCGGGGGAGCGCCTGAGGTCGAGACAGTTACCGCTCCCGGACTGCGTAGGTCAGGTGGGTCACCCGCTGCGTCGGCTCCGCGCGGACCGGCTCCAGGGCCACGCGGCCCGCGTCCACGCCCTCGAAGAGGCGGATTCCGGAGCCGAACAGCACGGGTGAGAGCGCGATCGTGAACTCGTCGATCAGCCCGGCGTTCACGTACTCCAGGATCGTTGCGCCGCCGCCCGCGATGCGGACGTCCCGGTCGCCGGCGGCCTCCCGGGCCTGGCCGAGCGCGGGCTCGATGCCGTCGTTGACGAAGTGGAAGGTGGTCCCGCCCGGCCGCTCCCAGGGGTCACGCTTCTCGTGCGTCACGACGAAGACCGGCGTGTGGAACGGCGCCTCCTCCGGCCACGCCTGCTCGCC
>JALYLC010000654.1 GCA_030774435.1 Actinomycetota bacterium | reverse complement strand
CCGCGACACAGCTCGGCGGGACCGGCTGTGCGCAAGCACGCGCCGGTGCTGCCGCCCGACGTCATGCGCGGCTCATACGTGGGCCTCGTGACTGCCGACGACGGGCTGATCACACGGGCCCGGGCCGAGGCCGAGCGGCGCGGCGTGCGCCTCCGGGTCGCCGGGCCCCATGACGACCAGACGCTCGGCGATCTCGTCTGGGGCTGCGAGCTCGTGATCGTCGGGCGCGACGCGCGCGACGACGAGACGGCCCAGCGCGTGCTGCGCAGCGCGCGAGATCTGCTCGAGATGGCCTGACGGCCAGCGTCAGCTGACGCGGCGGCCGTCGCTCTCGTCCCAGCGCTCGATGATCAGCGACGCGTTGTGGCCCCCGAAGCCGAAGCCGTTCGAGAGGCCGACGCGGATGTCCACACCGTGCCTCGCTTCGTTCGGGACGTAGTCCAGGTCGCACTCGGGATCGGGCTCGAACTGGTTGATCGTCGGCGGCAGGACATTGCGGCACAGCGCGAGCGCCGTGATCGCGAGCTCCGTGGAGCCCGCGGCGCCGAGCATGTGGCCCGTCATCGACTTCGTCGACGAGATCGGCACCTCATAGGCGCGCTCGTCGCCGAGCACCATCTTGATCACCCGCGTCTCGGCGGTATCGCCGACTGGCGTCGATGTGCCGTGCGCGTTGATGTAGTCGATCGCGCTCGGCTGCATGTCCGCTTCCTCGAGCGCCAGCCGCATGGCGCGGGCGGGGTTGACCCCGGTCGGATCGGGCTCGGTGAAGTGATGGGCATCGGCCGTGCAGCCGTAGCCCATGATCTCGCCGTAGATGCGAGCGCCCCGTGCGCGGGCGTGCTCGAGCTCCTCGATCACGACGATCGTGGCGCCCTCGCCGATCACGAACCCGTCGCGTCCGGCGTCGAATGGGCGGCTGGCGGTCTCGGGGTCGTCGTTGCGCTGCGAGATCGCGCGCATCGCGTAGAACCCGCCGACGCCGATCGGCGTGATCGGCGCCTCGCTGCCACCCGCGACCATGACATCCGCGCGGCCGTCGCGGATCGTCCCGACCGCATCCCCGATCGCCATCGAGGAGGCGGCGCAGGCCGTCGTCACCGTGCTCGATGGTCCGCGGAGGCCGTACTCCATCGACACCATCGCGGCGCCCATGTTCGGGATCAGCATCGTGATCCAGAGAGGGCTCATGCGATCGATGCCCTTCGAGAACAGGTGCTCGTGCGCGAGGTCGAGCGTCTGCAGGCCGCCGATACCCGTCGCGACTGCCGTGCCCGTGCGTTCACCCAGACCGTCGGCGGTGACATCGAGTTCCGAGTCCTCGATCGCCTCGCGCGCTGCAACGAGCACGAACTGGGTGTAGCGATCGGTGCGCCGGGCCAGCTTGCGGTCCATGGCGACGGTCGGATCGAAGTTCTTGACCTCGCAGGCGAAGCGCACCGGCGCGTCGCGCAGGGGGAAGATCGTGATCGGGGCGCCGCCGCTACGCCCGGCGATGATGTTGTCCCACGTGTCCTCTCGCGTGTTGCCGAGCGGCGTGACCATGCCGATGCCGGTCAGCACGACGCGGCGTCCCCCTGGCCGGCGCAGCGCCACCGCTACATCCCCAATCCGCCGTCGACCGCGAGCACGGCGCCCGTCACGAAGCTCGACGCGTCGGAGACCAGGAAGCGCACGCAGCGCGCGATGTCCTCGGGCTCGCCCAGCCGGCCCAGCGGAGTCGAAGCGAGCAACGCAGCGCGCGCGCTGTCGGGCAGCACCTCAGTCAGCTCGGTGGCGACATACCCGGGCGCGATGCAGTTGACGCGCACGACACGGGAGCCGATCTCCTTGGCGAGGGACTTGGTCAGTCCGATCAGCCCCGCCTTGGAGGCCGAGTAGTTCGTCTGGCCCGCGTTGCCGTGGATGCCCACGATAGAGCTCATTGTCACGATCGCGCCTCGGCGCCGGCGCAGCATGCGGCGCGCGGCGGCCTGGCAGACATGGAACGCGCCGCCCAGATTCGTGGCGATCACGTCGTCGAAGTCCTGCGTGCTGATGCGTGCGATCAGGTTGTCGCGCGTGATGCCGGCGTTGCACACGAGCGCGTCGATCTCGCCGAGCTCGTCCTCGCAACGGGCGACGAGCGCGTGCGCCTCCTCGGCGACTGCGACGTCCGCAGCGAACGCCACGGCGCGTCCTCCCGCCGCCTCGATCTCGGCCACGACCGCCGCTGCGCCGTCGGCGTCCGAGCGGTAATTGACGGCGATGGCGGCTCCGGCTGTCGCGAGCTCGAGCGCGCAGGCACGGCCGATGCCGCGCGAGGCGCCCGTGATCAGCGCGAAGCGGCCGTCGAGCTCAGGCACCCGCGGCCAGCTCCTGCGCGCGCGCGATGTCATCGGGCTCCGAGACCGAGACCGACGAGAGGCTCTTGTCGATTCGCCGGATGAGGCCCGAGAGCACGGTGCCCGGGCCGACCTCGATGAACGTACGCGCCCCGAGGTCGCGCAGCGCCATGACGGCCTGGGTGAAGCGCACAGGCGCCGTGAGCTGCTGCACGAGGATCGGCACGATGTCCCGCGCGCCCTCGAGGCGGCAGGTCACCGTGGAGAAGAACGGCACGCGCGGCTCTGCGAAGGCCGTCGCCTCGAGCACCGGCTGGAGGCGCTCGGCCGCCAGGGCCGTGAGCGGGCTGTGGAAGCCGCCCGAGACCTTGAGCTTGACGACGCGGCGGGCGCCGGCCGCCTCGGCGGCCGTCATGAACGCCGCGACACCGTCCAGCGTCCCGCTCACGACCACCTGCCCAGGGCAGTTGTAGTTGGCAGCCCAGACCCCTTCGATGCCGTCGCAGAGCCGCTCGACCTCGGCGTCGTCGAGGCCGATCACGGCGGCCATCGCGCCCGGCGTCGCCTCGGCGGCGGCGGCGGTCGCGAGCCCGCGCTCGCGCGTGAGGTAGGCGGC
>JALYLC010000653.1 GCA_030774435.1 Actinomycetota bacterium | reverse complement strand
CCGTCATGCAGATCGCGCTCGATCTGCCGTCGCGTCTCGTCGGCAGCGGCGATGATGCGCGCCCGCGAGGCGGCGAGCTCGTCGCGACCCTTCTCGAGCGAGTCCGCCATCACGTTGAATGACCGCTCGAGGGCTCCGACCTCGTCCGGTCCCGACTCGATCATGCGGGTGCCGAGGTCGCCGCCGGCAAGCCGGTCGGCCATGCGCGCTGTACGGCGGACCGGCCTGACGATCGCCCGCGTGAGGTAGCCGGCATAGAGGGCGATGAGAGCGATCGAGCCGGCGAGACCGGCCGCCGCCGCGAGCTTCGAGCGCCAGGCAGCAGCGTCCGCGCGCGCGTCCCACTTCGCAACGCTGCGCTGTTCCGCCACGAGCAGCCGGTCGAAGTCGGCGCGCATCGCATCCACACGTCGTTTCCCCTCGGCGACCTCCGACACGCTGCGCGCGAAGGTCTCCCCGCGGCGCGCGGCGTTCACGAGCGGCACCGAGTAATCGCGTATGTACGAGGTCTCGTCCCCCGCTATCTGCCGCGCCCAGCGCGTCTCGGACGCGTCGGCCGCCACCAGCTGCAGAAGAGCCCTGGCGCGCGAGGGAAAGCGCTCCCGCGCGAGCGTCCAGGGCTGGAGAAAGCGCCCTTCACCAGTGAGGATGAATCCGCGCTGACCCGTCTCGAGGTCGAGCAGCAGCCGCTCGAGCTCGTTCGACGTCGTGAGTACCTCCTGCGCGTGAATCGTCCGATTCTGAAACCGCCGAAGGTCCGCGATCGCGAGCAGTACGACGGCAAACGCCGCAGCCACGATCAGCGCGAGCAGACCGCTCGCCACGACGATGCGCCGCGTCAGCCCGCTTGTCATCTTCGTCTCCACCTGGCGCGCACACGCCGACGGTAGCCGACAATCGTCACGATGCTCCACTGCTACGGGCAACGAAGGGTCCGCACGTTCGAGCCCTGTCGCCCCTGTCCGCTGCTTGCCAGGAGCCGCGTGCGGAGGCCGCCGCGGGCGCCGCGGCGGCCTCCGTTCAAGCGTGTAGCTGCTCGGCTCAGTCGTCGTGGTGGCGACCAGCGCGCACCGGGCGGAAGTAGCGCTTGAGCGTCCAGTGAGCGACCTGATTGCCCACATCGAGGCCCGTCATCACCGAGTTCCGGAAGTGGAAGCCGATCCAGACCCTCGCATCCGCGATCTGGCTCTGGATGTCGCCTACGGACTGGAAATGGCGCTTCGCCGTCAGCGTCGTCGCGCCCGTCTCGGCGCCCCAGATGTCGACGCTGATTTGATCGGTGCCCAGCGCCTTGGCGATGACCTGGGTGAAGGCGCTCGTGACGCAGCCGTGCGCCGACGGATACTCCGGATGGTTGGGGGTGTTCACCAGTGGCAGCCAGTCGGGATCGGCACCGCTGCGGATCGCCGTGTAGGGCCTCCAGAACAGGTAGGTGTACTTGGCGTCGAAGCACGCGATGGCGGCGTCTGTCACGACGAGGGTGCCCATCGCGAGCAGGCGCGTCGTGTCAGCCAGGTCCATGCCGTGTTGCGTGGCGACGTCGCGCAGTGCCTGGCTGTACTGGCTGATGGCATTCGCGTTCCAGAAGTACGCCGTGTCGGTCTGCGCCTGAGTTCGTGCGAGCGTCGTGTGTGCCGTGCTCGCCTTGGCGCCGAACGCCTGCGTCTCGGCGAGGTCGCGCTTGAACGACTTGCTGTTCAGATCCGGGGGCGGCCCGGGCCGGAACTGCGAAGCGTTGTGCAGCAGGAACGGGTGCATGAACGCCACCCACGGCGTCTGCGCCGATGTGGCCGGCGGCACGACCTGCCAGTGGCCCGCGACGACGGGGCCGGGCGCGCCGTAGGCGGTCGTGGGAGCGTAGCGGCCGTCATTCGCGCGGATCGCGATGACGCCCAGCGCGGCTGCCTGGCCCACCGAGATGCCATCCGTCTTCGCCTGACCGTCGGGGATGGCCGCGAGAGAGGTCGCGTAGAGAGCGTCGAGCGCCGCCGTCTGGTCCGCGAAGTAATGGACGAGCACGTCGTGAGCCGCCGCTGCCACGGCGGCGGCCGGCGAGGCTCCCGAGGGCGCGAAGAGCGAGAAGCCGTAGGGCTGGTACCGGCCTTCGATTGCAACGTCGGCGTCGTACACCGCGGCCTGAACGTACGAGAGATAGATCAGTCCCTCGGTCTGGTAGAGCGGACGGGCCGGCCCGTCGACCGTGGTGACAGCGGCGCGAATCGTGTTCACCGCGTTGGTGCTCCAGTCGAGCGCGACCTGCGCGGGCACCCCTGTGCGATGCGCCGTCTTTGCGCTCGAGGACGCCACGAGCGTCACGCCCGCGATGCACATGGCGGCGAGTACCGTTCTTGCGAGCTTCACTTTGTGAGCCTCCTAGCTCCGTTCGAGGGACACAGCGAGAGTAGGAGTGCAAAAACGTGACAACATCAGCCGAACTGCCGTATTTCTACGGCAGCCGCGGAGAGGCGAGCAGGTCGAGCTCGACGGCCTTGCGGGTCGCCTCGGCGCGCGAGCGGCAACCCAGCTTGGCGAAGATGTTGCGCACGTGCATGTCGACCGTGCGCGGAC
>JALYLC010000652.1 GCA_030774435.1 Actinomycetota bacterium | reverse complement strand
ATGCCCGTCGGAGCGCGAGTACCCGGCCTCGACCTCCAGGTACTCCTTGTCGGAGAGCTCGCCCCTGCGGCGCATGTCCGAGATGCGCCACAGATCAGTGCCGGACCCGACCTCCTCGTCGCGCCAGCGGCCGTTCAGCATGGGGCCGCCGGGCATGCAGATCGTGGGTAGATCGACGCTCGCCGCACCCATCAACTGCGCCGGCGTGGTCTTGTCGCAGCCGCACAGGAGCACGACGCCGTCGAGCGGGTTGGCGCGCAACGACTCCTCGACGTCCATCGACATGAGGTTGCGCCAGAGCATCGTCGTCGGCTTCATCAGCGACTCGCCGAGCGACATGGTCGGGAACTCGAGCGGCAGGCCGCCGGCCTCCCAGACGCCGCGCTTGACATGCTCGGCCACGATCCGGAGGTGCGCGTTGCACGTCGTGAGCTCGCTCCACGAGTTGCAGATGCCGATCACGGGCCGCCCGTCGAACACGTCGGGCGGGTAGCCGCGGCCGTTCCAGCTGCGATGTGCGAACGTGAACATGTTGAGCCCCGAGAACCAGGCCTCCGAGCGCAACTCCCGTTTCGAACCGTTGCCGTCACTCATCGTCGACGCTCCTCCGCAGCTCCCAGCCGCGCTCGAACAGGCGGATGCGGTTTCCCCGGCGGGCGGGATGCTCGCCGAGCCGCTCCCAGTCCAGGTCGATGCCGATCCCGGGCCGGTCCGAGACAGTAAGGAATCCGCCGGCGTCCGTCTGCAGGTGGTGGTCGACGATCTCGCGCGTCCAGCCCTGGTTGAACTCGTCGAACAGCTCCTGGATGAAGAGGTTCGGGCTGCAGGCGGCGAGTTGGAGGCAGACCGTCGAGCAGATCGGGCCGGCGGCCGAATGCGGCGCGACGGCAATGTCGGAGGCGTCCGCCATCGCGATCACGCTGCGCGTGGGCCAGAGGCCGCCGAGGTGCATCGGGTCGGGCTGCCAGATGCGCACAGCACCGCGGCGTAGCAGCGTTGCGAAGTTCTTGGCGGAGGCGAAGCTCTCGCCGGTCGCGATCGGAACCGGCGAGCGCAGCGCCACCTCGACGACCGAATCCGGGTCCTGGTGAGGCACCGGCTCCTCGAACCAGAGCGGGTTGGAGGGCGCCATGCGCTCGGCAAAGCGGATCGCCTGCGCCACGCCGAAGCGGGAATGCCCCTCCACGAGGAGGTCGACGTGCGGGCCGATGGCGTCGCGCACGGCCTGGATCAGATCGATTGCGAGCGCTTCCTCCTCAGGGCCGACCATGCGCGCGGTGTGCCCGAAGGGATCGAACTTGAGGGCCGTGTAGCCCTGCTCGGCGACGCCGCGGGCGGCAGCGGCCATCGCCTCGGGAGTGCGCTCGACCTGATACCAGCCGTTGGCATAGACGCGCACGCGATCGCGCACGCGGCCGCCCATGAGGGCGTGCACCGGCTTGCCGACGCTCTTCCCGACGATGTCCCAGCAGGCGATCTCGATCGCCGCAAGCGCCGCCCGGTGAACCTGGCCGCCGTCGGTGTAGACGTCGCGATGCATGCGCTCGGCCAGCAATTCGACCTGCGTCGGGTCGAGCCCGACGTAGGTGTCCTCGAGCTCGTGGACCGCCGTCGCGATCGTCTCGGCGAAGGCGTTCGCGCTGCCCTCGCCGACGCCGTAGATGCCCTCGTCGGTCTCCAGCCGGACGAACACCCAGTTCTTCCAGGGATTGCCGACGGTGAACGTCTTGGCGGAAGTGATGCGCACGTGCCGTTTCGATCCTCTTGAGCGTGCCACCGCGACGCACGGGGCGTCGCGCGGATGAAGAGAAACTACCGCTTCGGATTCCCCAGCCCTTTACATCCTATAGGACGCCTGGTAGAACCCTGCCTGCCGATCGCAACGAAGGGAACTAAGGTGACCGAGATCGATCAGAGCACGGGCATCAGCCGGCGCGGGATGATGAAAGCGGCTCTCGCGGGCGGGGCCGGGGCACTGGCGCTCCCGGCCTTCGCCTCCGACGCACTGGCGGCGTCGACGGCTGCAGCCGGCAAGTATCCCGCGCATCCGAAGTGGCGGTTCGTGTTCGTCAACCACGTCACGACCAACCCGTTCTTCGTGCCCACGCGCTACGGCGCCGAGGACGCCGGCACGCTGACCAACACCACCTACCAGTGGACGGGCTCGGAGACCGCCAAGACGCCCGAGATGATCAACGCGATGAACGCCGCGATCTCGGGCAAGGCCGACGGCATAGCGGTCTGCGTCGTCGACCCCCATGCATTCGACGCCGTCACCGTCAAGGCGCTGAAGGCGGGCATCCCCGTCGTCTCCTACAACGCCGACGGCTCGACGGCCAACAAGCGCCTCGCCTACATCGGCCAGGACCTCTTCAACTCGGGGGTCGAGATGGGCAAGCGCATCGCAACGCTGGTCCCCAAGGGCGGCCGCATCGGGCTCTTCATCGCCACGCCCGGCCAGTCCAACATCCAGCCTCGCATCGACGGCGCGCAGTCGGCGCTCAAGGGCAAGGGCTACAAGATCGACGTGGTCGCGACCGGCGCCACGCTCGGTGAAGAGCTCCCCAAGATCGACGCGTACTACCAGGGCCACAAGGACGTCAAGGGCCTGTTCGCCGTGGACGCCGGCTCGACACAATGCCTCGCTCAGACGATTCAGAAGTACAAGCTGCAGACCAAGGGCGTGAAGGGCGGTGGCTACGACTTGCTGCCAATCACGCTGGACCTGATCAAGAAGGGCGTCATCGACTTCACGATCGACCAGCAGCCGTACCTGCAGGGCTTCCAGCCCGTCATCCAGTTGTTCCTCTACAAGCTCTCCGGTGGCCTTATGGCCCCGTCGAACACGAACACCGGCCTGCTGTTCGTGACCAAGGACAACGTCGACCCCTACCTGACGACGAAGTCGCGCTACGAGGGAAGCGACAAGGCACAGAAGTACATCAAGGGCTAGGCTCTCCGCCGTGGCGGCAGCCGAGACGATCGAGCGG
>JALYLC010000651.1 GCA_030774435.1 Actinomycetota bacterium | reverse complement strand
CCGCTGCGCGCAGCGGGCCTGCCGCGGCCCAGCCGCGCCGGGGCAGAGAGCGCTCGAGGCTCGCGCGCGCGGCGTTCAGATCGGCGCCCGCCGGGAGGGCGAGAGAGAGCGCATCGCACGGCGGCTCGCGGCGCGCTTCGTAGCCAGTGGCTGCGGCCACGCCCGGGAGCACCAGTGTGATCCTGCCCCCGTCGGCGTACCAGTACGGGCGCACCCCCATTAGCTGCGCGAGCGCGCCGGCCAGCTCGCCCGGTTCCATGGTGCGTGCCACCGCTCGCGTCTCCTCCAGCCGGCGAGCCGTCGCGATCTCGCCCGTCTCGCACAGCATCGCGAGGCGGTCGTTGAACGAGCCCCAGCCGCCACGGAAATCCGCCAGCCAGTCCTCGTTGCCCTCGAATCCGCGCTGCCTCACGCGGAGACTGGTGCCGTCCCCGTCGGCCGAGACCTCGAAGCGCAGCACGCCCCAGTAGGGCGGCTCGAATTGCACGGCGAGCATCCGTCCCGGCACGAGCTCGACGACCGGGCCGCCGAAGTTGAGCGCGGGGTGGTGCAGCCCACGGGCCGACGGCCAGTGCGGAAAAGTGAAGCGCCACGAGCCGCCCTCGCGCACGTCGGCGACCGCGCTGGGGAACAGCCAGCGCTGCAGGTCGTCGGGCTGGGTGAGCGCACGCCAGACCCGCTCCGGAGCGGCGGCGATGTGCACCCGCTGGTCGACCTCGACCGCCATGGCTCTTTCAACGATCATCCGTACCGATCGCCCATGAGCGCACGCAGCTTGGCCCGGTGGTGATGCGCGTCGACCCACCGGATCGTGCCCGAGCGCCCGCGCATGACCAGCGAATGCGTGGTCGCGCCGGTGGCGTCGAAGCGCACTCCGCGCACGAGGTCGCCGTCGGTCACGCCCGTGGCCGCGAAGAAGCAGTCCTCGCTCGCCACCAGGTCTTCCGTCGTCAGCACGCGCTCGAGGTCGTAGCCCGCATCGCGCGCGCGTTGCGCCTCGTCCTCGTCGCGTGGCCACAGGCGTCCGAGCATCGTGCCGCCCACGCAGCGGATGGCAGCGGCCGAGAGCACGCCCTCCGGCGTCCCGCCGATGCCCCACAGCAGGTCGATCCCGGTATCCGGCATCGCGGCCAGCAGCGCGCCCGAGACGTCGCCGTCGGAGATCAGCCGGATGCGCGCGCCTGCCTCGCGGATGCGCGTGATCATCTCGGCGTGCCGCGACCGGTCGAGGATCACGACCATGAGGTCGCCAAGCGCGACGCCGCGGCGCTTGGCGACCGTCTGTAGCACGTCCTCGATCCGATCCGTGAGCGAGAGGGCGCCCTCGAGATCCGGACCGCCCACCAGCTTCTCCATGTACACGCAGGGGCCCGGGTCGAACATCGATCCGCGCGCCGAGATCGCCACGACGCACAGGGCGTTGGGCATGCCCTTGGCTGCCAGCGTCGTGCCCTCGAGCGGATCGACGGCCACGTCCACCTCGGGGCCTGACCCGTCGCCGACGCGTTCGCCGTTGTAGAGCATCGGCGCCTCGTCCTTCTCGCCCTCGCCGATCACGACGATGCCGTCCATGCTGACGGTGTCGAGGAGCGATCGCATGCCGTCGACCGCTGCCTGGTCGGCGGCGATCTTGTCGCCGCGCCCGACCATGCGCGATGCGGCCAGCGCGCCGCTCTCGGTGGCGCGGACGATCTCGAGCGCCAGGTCGCGATCTGGGATCGTCGTCATGCGCGCCAATCTATCCTGCGCTGCGGTACCGCGCTGCCCAGACTCGAGGAGATCCGTTGCCCGACATGGATGCCATCCGCCGCTCCTTCACGTCGCTCTCCCGCACGGGGGCCGACGGACGGCCGCTCGTCTTCCTCGACGGCCCGGGCGGAGCGCAGGTGCCGGATGTCGTGATCGACGCCATGGCCGACTACCTGCGGCACTCGAACTCCAACATCGACGGCGCCTTCGTGACGAGCGAGGAGACGACGGAACTCGTCGATTCGACGCGCGTCGCGGCTGCGGACTTCCTCGGCGCCAGGCCCGAGGAGGTCATCTTCGGGCCCAACATGACGACGATCAACTTCAACCTCGTGCACGCGTTCTGCCGCACGCTCGAGCCGGGCGACGAGATCGTCATCACCGCGCTCGACCACGACGCGAACGTGAGCCCCTGGCTGCTGTGCGCGAAGGACCACGGCCTCGAGGTGCGCACGGCCGACGTGCGCGACGGCGACCTGCAGGTGGAGCCCGCAGCGCTCGAGGCCGTCGTCGGCCCGCGCACCAAGGTGTGCGCGTTCACGCTGGCCTCGAATGCAGTCGGCACGATGCCGGCCGCCCGCGCGCTGGCAGACGTCGCCCATTCGGTCGGCGCGCTCGCCTGGATGGACGGCGTGCACTACGCGCCGCACCGCCGCATCGACGTGAAGGCGCTGGGCGCAGATGTGCTGTTGTGCTCGCCCTACAAGTTCTTCGGCCCGCACCAGGGCCTCGGCTTCGCGCGCGAGGAGCTGCTCGCGTCCTGGCCCGCCGATCGCGTGCGCCCCGCGGGCGAGCTGCCCGCGGGCCACCGCTTCGAGACCGGCACGATGAGCCATGAGTCCCTGGCAGGCGTGAAGGCCGCGATCGACTTCGTCGCCTCGCTGGGCGAGGGAGCCGACCGGCGCGCGAAGCTCGACGCCGCCTACCGCGACCTCGCCGACCACGAGTCGGGTCTGACGGCCCGCATGCTCGACGGTCTCGCCGAGGTGCCCGGCATGACGCTGTACGGCATCACGGATCCCGCGCGCGCGCACGAGCGAACGCCGACCTTCACGTTCACGCTGCCCGGCATCACACCGCGCCAGGTCTGTGAGCAGTTGGCCCAGCGCGGCATCCTCGGCTGGGACGGCAACTACTACGCGCTCGGCATCATGGATCGCCTCGGCCTCGAGGGCCGCGGCGGGGCGACGCGCCTCGGCTTCCTCCGCTACACGACCGAAGAAGAGGTCGACCGGACGCTGGAGGCCGTCGGCGAGATCGCCCGCGGCTGAGCCGCCGGCCCGAGGGGCCGCGCTATGCTCTTGCTCCCCCGCGGATGTGGCGGAACTGGTAGACGCTACACAGCGTGGTTGCGTGTACCGAGTTCGCCTCAGAGTGCTGCGTGCTCGGCAGTTTGGGTCCCGTTTGGGTCCGCGAGACCGCCAGCCCGAGCAGGCCGATGCGCCTGGCTGCGGCGCGTAGTGGAGATAGACCTGCGTGGTCTGAATCTCGGCGTGACCGAGCGACGCCTGGAGCGTGCGCATGTCCACCCCGGCGCGCGCACTGAGCGTCCCGCGCTCGCGCTTCGCGCTTGAATGGTCGCGCTGGCGCTCGGCCATCGCCGCGACGTTGGCCACCCAGT